>JAQUAH010000081.1 GCA_028687345.1 Candidatus Omnitrophota bacterium
TTCCGGAACAAAACCTATCTTTTCTCCAGAGCGCACAATATCTCCTGGTTTTACTAAAGGACTGAAATCCCATTTTTTTTCTTCATCCAGCGCGCTAAGATAAACCCCGCGCTTTAAGAAAAACCCGCATTGCTTGGCAAGTTCAGGTAAAGGATTTTGTAAACCGTCAAAAATCTGGCCTAAGAGCCCCGGCCCTAATTCCACGGATAAAAGCTCTCCGGTAAATTCAACTTCATCTCCGACTTTTAGGCCCGTAGTATTCTCGTAAACCTGCATCTCGGCAACATTGGCGCGGATGCGGATTACTTCGGCTTTGAGGCGCTGGTTAACGACAAGGATATAGCCTACTTCATTCTGCATACTAAAGGTAGAAAATTCTGCCTTGACCATATTCCCGTTTATCCCGATAATACGGCCGATTCTTTTTTGCATCTTTTACCCTTTTAATTTTTACTTAAAACTTCTTCAATGAGTTTACGGCTATCGCTAGAATTAACTCTTTCCCATTTTTCTAAAATCGATAATTTATATGCATAGATGACCAGATAATCCAGGTCAAAATAATGCCCGAAGGCTATCTCCTCCAGAAAATCCCATCTTGCCTTATCCAGGATTCTTTCTGCCTCCAGGGGGCGAGGATTGCGGAATGCGACAGTGGCATTATGGGTGATTTCCGACTGCGCTAAAAAATCAGGCCGCAAGAATTTTGTTGGGCTGATATGTAGATGCGCTGCTCTTAATTTTACTAATTCATTTCTTAAGGCAGTATCAAAGTGCTGCCATTTTTGAATGGTTTGATGAACTTGCTCCTTCCATTCCGGTTGAAGGCTTACTTCCTGTAATACCTTGAAATCCTCAACGCTAACGAACTGCTGGCAGAGGCTGATGAAATTTGCGAAAGAAAATGGCGGCTTATTTTCAAAATGCAATGCAGGCAATGAGGCAATTAAATAAGTATAAAATCCGGACATTTATTTTACCTGGCTTATGCTATTTAAGAGTTCTGAAAGTTTCGGCTTCAAGTATTTAGTGATATATTCTGCAAGCGCCTGGTCAGTAAAATCAAAATGGGATTTCCCCCGGTCAAAACTAATCATAAAACCGGCGCGTATTTCTTCAGAGGGGCGCAAGACGATGCCTTTTTTAGCTTCCTCTTTCAGGCTTGAAAAAAAATGCTTTTGCAGGGTTTCGGCATCTTCCTTTTTTAAGGAGATGATTATTTCTTGGGTGGGCTTTTCTTTTTGCTCTCTTATAATGGTTGTCAGGATTTTTGCCAGCTCCTCAGGGTTTAAAGCACGGCTTACCTGCTCCAAAACAACTTTATCCAGCATGCTCAGGATTTGTTTTCTTAAGCTGATTAAAAGATCCCTGCCTGCCTGTTGCAGGCTGCTCTTTGCTGCAAGCTCATCCTTTTTGGCCTTCTCCCCTGCCTTAGAAATCAAGCTTTCGTACTGTTTCTTCGCCTCGGCGATTATCTGTTCTGCTTTTTTTGCTGCCTCTTGTTCAATTTCCCTGGCTTTTTTTTCTGCAGCTTCAATCCCCTCTTGCCTGATTTTTTCTATTAATCCCTTAATCTCTTCAGCCATAACTTTTTCTCCCTAAAAATTAATCTTATAATTATATGTTATTTGCCTTGGCAATTCAACTCTTTTACGACTAAGAGCGGATTAGGCGCTTCTAAAATAGGCCTGCCCACGACGATAAAATCTGCTCCGCAAGCAACAGCCTGGCCTGCTGTGGCAATTCTTGACTGGTCATCTTGTTTATATCCCTGCGGCCTTATGCCGGGTGTAATGATGAGAAAATTCTTACCTAAATATTCCCTTATCATCCTAGCTTCCTGCACAGAGCAAACCAGGCCATCCAGGCCATTTCTTTTTGCCATCGCGCCAAGATAAAGAACTTCCCGGGAAAGGGCTCTTTTGACCCCTAAGTCTTTCAAAAAATGCGGGCATATACTTGTTAATATCGTAACGCCTATAACCTTAGTCCTGCTTTTGCGGCAAACACGAGCCACTTCTTTAAGCGCCGTGGGTCCGGATAGCGTATGCACGGTAAACATCGCTGCCCCTAATTTAACGGCCTCTGCGGCTGCGCATGCCATAGTGTTAGGAATATCATTAAATTTTAAATCCAGAAAAACTTGCGCGCCGGTTTTGCGGATATCTTTAATAATCTGAGGGCCGCAGGCAGTATAAAGCTGTAGCCCGACTTTAAATATCCTCACCTTCGGATAAAGTAAATTTACCCAGCGCATTGCCTGCTTATGGGTATTTACATCTAAGGCAAGAATTAGTTGTGGCTTGTGGTTCATATTTTTAGCGAGCCTACAATCGAATTTATATCCTTGATTTTATTTCGTATTAGATACTCTTTTAATCCTTTGATGATTTCTATTGTTGCCCTGGGATTAATAAAATTCGCTGTACCTACGCTTATTGCGGTTGCTCCGGCAAGGAAAAATTCTAGGGCGCTTGAGGTATCCATTATACCACCCATTCCGATTATGGGGATATTAACTTTTTGATAAGCCTCCCAGACCATGCGCACTGCTACCGGCCTTATGCCTGGGCCGCTTAATCCACCGGTTATTGCAGCTATCCTCGGCCTATGGTTTTCGACATCTATGCTCATGCCGGTTAAGGTATTAATCAGGGACACGGCATCGCTACCGGCAGATTCTGCTGCTTGAGCAATCTCTACAATATCAGTAACGTTGGGAGAAAGTTTAGTAATTAAAGTCTTATGGGTAACTTTACGTACAGACTTCACAATTTCATAAGTAGATTTTGGGTCTTGAGCTATCAGTTTTGCGATATGCGATATGCGATATGCGATATGCGACTTTATATTGGGGCAGGAAATATTTAATTCGATAGCTGCAACTGATTTTATTTTATCCAGCTGCCTGGCAAGTATTATAAAATCTTGCGGGCCTGACTCCGAAGCAATGCTGACAATTACCGGTACGCCGGTCTTTACTAAAAATGGCAGCTTCTCACTGATAAACACCTCTAAGCCGGGATTCTCAAGGCCGATAGAGTTCAGCATTCCTGCAGGGGTCTCGCAGGTACGCGGCGCAGGATTACCTTGGCGGGGATTTAAAGTAATAGTTTTAGTAACAATTGCTCCTAATTCTCTTAAATCTATAAAATCGCTGAACTCTTCAGCATAGCCAAATGTTCCGGAAGCAACTAGAACCGGATTTTTTAACTTTAACTTACCTATATATGTATTCAAGTTCAGCATACTTCACATCCCCTATTTTTCTATTTCCCCAAAATCATATTGACAGAGACAATGAATAAAAATACGCCAAATAATTTCTTAAGCAAAGGCTCGGGTAAAGAGTGAACCAGATTTGCGCCGAGTAAGCCGCCGATAAAAAACCCTAAACAGATAAATCCGGCCATGTTTAGTTTCACATTACCGCTGTAGTAATAGCGTAGCGCCGCCAGGAGCCCAATCGGAGGAACCAAAATAGCCAAGGTTGTACCCTGCGCCTGATGTTGAGTAAGCCCGAAAAGGTATACAAGCGCAGGAATCAAAATTATGCCTCCGCCAATACCAAACATGCCGCCGCATACTCCGGCAACTACACCTAAAATGGTATACAGTAATTGATTCATTTTGCCTCCGTCACTATTTTCTAAAAACTCGGCTCAATACAGAGTATTTTATATTTCTTGAAATCCTTCAACCCTCCCTGGATAAAACTCAAATTAGTCAGGTATTTCATCTTGCACCAGGTAAAAAATTTGTTCTTCGGCTCCATCCCAAAATTCCATTTTACATATTGATAGGCAAAATAAAGCATGAACAAAAATAATGCAATCGTAAAAAGCCTTACTCCCCATCCGGACAAAAAGAAAGTCAAGGTTAATCCTATTATAAAAAGAAGGGCAAAGAGATGCAGGAGATGGAAATTTCCTATATATACAAAACCGCGCAAAGGAAACGGCAGAACAAACGAAGGGTTGCCTTTTAGGGTTTGAAAGATAATCTCAAGGCCGTTTTTCTTGACATATTTATCGATCAAAGGCAGGTGTGCCTGTCCATAGGTTACCCAGACCTTTCTTAAAGACTTTAAATCCGCGCGGTGCATATGGTCAACTTTTGCCTTAGGTGCAAAATAAAATTTCCATCCCCTCAAGCGGTGTTGATAACTTAAATCCATATCTTCTCCGGTAGGCCTTTCCCAAAATCTTGCGCCAATTTCCTGCATAGCGCTCCTTCGATAAGCAACATTGCAAGTGCCAAAAAAATATGCCTTGTGCCCTCCGATATCAGAAGGCCTGGGCTCTTTATAAAAATCCGGATAATAACCCTCTTTGATAAACCCGTAACGGGGAGAGACCATATTGAAACGGAAATGCTGGCACCAGGCCTCTACCATATTATTCGGGTCTACCTTGAGCGTAAAAACCTCCCCTCCTACAGCAGCAATCTTTGGGTCACGCTCAAAAATTTTAAGCATCTCATTAAGCCAATCTTTGGCAGGCGCGCAATCCGCATCTGTAAAAAAGAGAAACTCTCCCCTGACTGCCTCCAGGGCCTTGTTGCGTGCGAAGCCCGGAGAGGGGCAATTTGGAATTTCTACCAATTTAATAAATGGATACTTCTTCTGCCAATTTTTAATAATCTCTATGGTTCTGTCACAGGAGCCGCCGTCTGCAATGACCCATTCCCAGGAGTCGCGCGGATAGTCCACGTTGAGTAGGTATTCAAAGGTTTTCTCAATAGTGCGCTCAAAATTTTTTACCGGGATAATAATAGAAACAAAGGGCATTTTGGACATCATTGTCCTCCTCTTTAATGAGTGAGATAACTTATGGAGTCCGTCAAAATATTCCGGCATACGACATAAGTTATAACGAAGCGTCTGCGAATTAATCCCGCCTCTTGCATCATACAAGAATGCGGCGGGACAACTTTAAATAATTTTTGTTTACCAGATTATCTCTTCGCTGCCGAATACCGGGCCTTCTTTGCAGACCCTTTGAAAACCTTTCTTTGTATTTATTACGCAACCTAAACACGCCCCGATTCCGCAAGCCATATGTTCTTCAAGCGAAACCTGCGCAGGAATATGATGCTGCTTAGAGATAGCGGCGATTTTTCTTAACATAGGCTTAGGGCCACAGGCATAAATGCAGCCCGTGAGCAATATTCTTTCTAATAGTTGTGTAACTTTCCCTCTAAGGCCTCTTGAGCCGTCGTCAGTAGCGATTTTAACCTCACAACCCAAATCACTAAATTCTTTTGCGCATAATACTTCATTCCTCGTTTTTGCCCCGATTAAAACTATGAGCTTCGAACTATTAACTTTGCGCTTCGCTAATTTCTCTGCAAGAAAGGTTAGCGGAGCTACACCCATCCCGCCTGCTACTAAAATAGATGCTTGAGTTGCAACTGTCAGATCAAATCCATTTCCCACGGGCCCGATAATATCCAAATACTCCCCTGGTTTTCTCTGCGATAAAATCCTGGTTCCTTCTCCAACCACTTTAAAAAGAACCTCAAATGACTTCGGGCCTACCCGGTGAATTCCCAATGGCCTGCGCAGAAGCGGGGCAGTCTTATCCGAGATTCTGATTTGTACAAACTGTCCCGGTTTTGCTGTGGCTGGTATCCGCATAGAGGATAGGCTAAGCTTAAAGTAATCTTTAGCCATCCTTGCATTTGAAATAACCTTACTTTTCTCCTGAAACACTTTTTTTTGCATAAGCCAATAAAACAACCAGAAAAAATATGCCTGCCGGTAAAATAATTTCAAATATTTTTGCTTTATAATTAATGTAGCCTAAAAGTTTGATGTCCTGCCAAATTTGTACGCCCACAATAAATATAAAGGTAATAATTAAAGAGGGAAGTTCTTTTTTAATCCAAACAAATTTAAAACAGAGGCCATTACCGCAAGAGGGTCGAAATAAATTTGCAATACTGGGGAAAAATTTAGGCGTATTTTTGCAATAATCTTTAAATGCGCCGGGAAAGCGGTTGGCTAATACCCCTTCCTCACGATTAATTTGAGGCAGGTATATGCATAAATAAATAATCAGGAAGATAGCGCTTACCCACCACCTGAAAAGGACCAGTATTATCCCTAAACCAATCAACAGTGTCCCGAAATACATGGGGTTACGCATAACGGCATACGGGCCTTTAGTAATCAAGGTCTTTCCGTCGGGATTCAGCTGTGCCTTATAGCCCCTGGCTGTAATTCTCAAAAAGAAACCGAATAGCGCTAATATAAATCCCAGCGCATTCAAAAGGTTAACCAGGGCATTCCCCTGAGGAGTACGTAATAAATACCGCGAATAAAAAATCAATGCCAGCACTGCCAAGAAAATAATAAAACCCTGGAATTTTATGCGTTTTTTCATGTTATTTCTGGCACTTTGGGCAAAAATATGTACCGCGGCCGCCAAGGGAAATTCTTTTTATCGCAGTTGCACAAACTAAGCAAGGTTTGCCTTCCCTGTCATAGGCCTTATGATACTTTACATAATCGCCTGGTTTGCCTGTTAATTGCACATACTGGTCTACGGAGGAGCCCTTGTAACGTATTGCCTCGGATAAAGTATCCTTTATCTCTTTAAAAAGCAGGTCTTTTTCTTTGTCGTTAAGTGTAGATGCCGGCCTCATTGGGTTAATCTTTGCCCGAAACAGTGCCTCTGCTGCGTAGAGATTCCCCACGCCGGAAATAAAGGTCTGGTCCATTAACAACGGCTTGATTTTGGTCTTTTTCCTGGCAAGCATCTCCTTAAAATTCTTTGCGCTGATTTCAAATGGCTCTGGGCCTAAGCTCTGAATAAATTTTAAATTGCGCCAGTCATCTATTAAGCGCAGTTCAGCAAATAGCCTGCGGTCGTTAAAATCGAGCAGCTTTCCGTCGGATAGCTTAAAACTAATCCTACTCGTTTTGCCGTTCCCCGGGTAAACCAATTGTCCTGTCATTTTTAGGTGTATTGCCAGGGATTTACCGCAAGATAATTCTAAAATCAAAAGTTTCCCCTTCCTTAAGATATTTTTTATCGTAGCATTTCTTAATCCTTTGACAAAATCTTCTTGTTTCGGCTCTCTGATAACTTTAGGGTTATTCACAATCACATCAATTATCTTTTTTCCTACAACCACCTGCTCTAATTCTCTCTTGATAGTTTCAACTTCCGGTAATTCAGGCATTTTTAATTATCTTAACCCACACTTCTCTTGAGCGCGGGCCGTCCCCTTCGCAGAAATATATCCCCTGCCAGGTGCCGAAAGCCAATTGCCCACCCTCAATAAAAATCGTCAGGGAAGAGCCAAACATTGAAGATTTGATATGGCTGTCTGCATTGCCTTCAGTATGCGCATAACCTGCATTCTCCGGAACCAGGTTTTTTAAGGAATTTATTATATCACGCCTCACTGAAGGGTCAGCGTTTTCATTGATAGTCAGGCCGGCAGTCGTGTGGGGTGAAAAAATAAAACATATGCCCCCATCAACTCCCGACTTCAAGACAATCTTGGCAATAGCGTCAGTAATATCGATTAGCTCAATACGTTTACCTGTCTTTAGGCTTATTTTTTCCATATTTGTCTATCCCTTTGCTGCTTATGATAAAGCTGTAAAGGTTTTACTCCTAAAACATGTTT
>JAQUAH010000082.1 GCA_028687345.1 Candidatus Omnitrophota bacterium
GGCCTAATCCTGCTTCCTTCTTGCCTCCATCTTTGCGGCTCAAGAGGGCTGCCTACGCCAAAAATACTATTCATGCACAGTGGCAACATTACTAAAACGAAAATGGCGGCTATCACTATCACTGCTGGCTCAGCCGGGCCTGTGGCGCCCATTAAGAAAGGCGTGGCAATAACTAATGCAGCGAGAGAGCCAGCGGCTCGCCTGCGCGCAGGGACTGTCCCTGAAAGGGACTGTCCCTGCGTGTTAGTTGTGCGAGCCGTTGACCTTATAGACAGGTATACTGTAGCTGCGAGCAGCGGCAAGGCGAGTAACGATAATGTAACGGTCGTAGTCAGAGAGCTCTTCCCAGGAATCAGCCCGGCCATTGCGGGTATAGACGTGGCCAGTAGCTTCATGAATAAGAAAGAGCCTAAGATGGCTATTGCCGTTCTCCCGAGCTGCTGCAAATATCGTGTTGTCTTTGGTGAATTCAACAATGTGGTCAAATTCAAGTTCTGCATAATTGATTTTAACCATTTTACACCTCCCTGTTTAGTTGAAGAGGAGCCTGTTTGTGTGATAAGTCGGGACTCTGGTGTAGGCTGCCTGCGCCCTTGCCTTGATAATTTCGGCTGCGGCTTGGTCAAGGTCAATCCATTCTTCCTGGTCCTGGTAGAGAATGCCTCCGTCCTGGATAAGGAAGTTGTAGATGTTCCCGTTCTCCCTGGCACTTCCAAAGATTGTGCCGTCGGTTGCAACAACAAAATGTGTGAATTCGAGGTCATTATAGTTTCTACACATTTTGCACCTCCTACCGTTAATATAGTTGTAAAGAGGGCGCCGATGGGGGTCAGATCCCGGAGGTATGGGGCCATCAAAACGCCCCCTATTACAACAATAGCCGTAACTGCTACTCCCGCCACGGAAGGAGCAATGTACGGCTGGGTTACTCTTGTATTAATTTTTCCGATATTTGCAACTAATGTGCCCAATAATGCCCCAATTACTACAACCGCGCTGACAATTAGAGCCTCTATTGAGATAAAGCCAGGCTTATTGTGCGTATCTGTGGCAGCAGGAGAGCCAGAACCATTTTTGAACCATTTTCTCCATTGTCTGGCAAGATTCCTTATATGCCAGCCATCGGTATAGACAAAACCCTCTCCTGAAGCACCCTCGCTGCTAAAACTAAATTTGGCCCTGATACCTAAAAGCCTTGCTACAGCAAAATGAGAGAATTCATGAATTATAGTTAAAAGAAGCACTGCTATGATAAGGCCGGATTTTGCAGTCATTTTAACCGCATGCTCTTGTTCTACTTGATTACTGGCACAGAATTTCTGCGGCAATAGGTTATTAAAGATTACCAAGAAATTAATCAACACGATTATGGCTGCAAGGACATTAAAAACAAGACTGCCTGAGAAATATAGATAATGAAGCAAGCTATAGGCTATCAGAGCTAATGTCTCAGATATTGGCCCAGCCAGAACAATAAGTAAGCCCTTGAATCCCGAATTTTTAATGTCAAAATTCTTTTCTAATATCTGGGTATGGGGTGATAGGCGCAATAGGAAATTAATCGGAGTGTGGCTAGATTTCTGTGAAAAGATTCGCTTGAGAAGGCGATGGCCATTCGGTGCGCGGGCTTGCTGGGTGTGTCTTAATTTTAACAGCATAGGTATGCCGAATTCTAAGGCAGCTGTTAGCAGGGCTATATATATAGGTAAGCCAAAGAATACAAAGCCTGCAAAAGCTAAAGCAGTAAGGCCAAAACTGTTAACTTGGCCATTGACGCCAACTTCTCTAGGTTTGACTGGGGCTGTAGAAGCCTTCTTTCTTTCTCTCTCCAGTTTTTCTAAGATGGGCTGTAAATGCTTGAGGCGGGCTTGCGGTGTAAGCGGAGAATTCTGTAAAGAATGAGGCTGGTTAGGATCGTAGTTGGGGTTACGCTCGCGGCTCAAACTACGGCATCCGCAAGAAACAAATCCGATAATTCCTATTAAAACTATGCTTATAAGAGCTCTGCTTGTGTTGGCTTTGGGCGGACTGCGGGCAGTATGATTTCCTTCGGTATTTTGTGGAGGAATTTGATTAGATGAAGACAGTCTTAAGCCAGTTTTCTCTGGCCTAGGTAATACCTTATTTCCACCACTTACACCTTGAGAACCATGGATTCCGTTTCCAGAACCTGTTTTAACAGCTAGACCCCTTGCCCTATCGGTTCTGCCTGTTGTTTGTCTTGTTGCACTTCCAGAACCTTGTGCTCTTACGCCTTTTTCTTCAGGCGTACCCTGGGCACTTCCAGTTAAGCTGTTTGAAGCCATTACACCAGTTTCAGACCCAACTTCTGTAGCAATAGAAGTCGAACCTGCAATATTTTCTCCCGCTTCTTTTAATCCACTGCCTGTGGTTGGGAGAACCACAGCAGCGGGTCTGATACCGCCGGCTTGACCCAGAAGCTGAACGCCAAAAGCGTTCATCAAACGTTGTGCATCATTCGGCCCTGTAAAGCCGGTTGAAATATCTGGATTGGGTAAGATGGATGAAGGCGATAAACCTGTTGTGCTGCTATGAGTATTTACCACTGCGCCAAATGTGCCTACGCCGCCAAGACCATTGTTCGGCAATAACGGAGTAACCGGCGGCAAAGCATTACTCTGCGGGTTTCTATTTGCAGGATTAGAATCTCCATTGGCAGGTACTTGCGGAACCTGTGCTGTTCTATTAACACCCCTTGTTTCCTGGCCTACAACTGTCTGTAAGGCTTGCTTCAGAATTTCTGGTCTACGAACTTGAGCTGCTGAGCCACCCTTTCCTTTACCTATATTATTACCGCCAAGACCTATTCCTCGACCGCTAACACCCCCACCTGTACCACTTCCGCCCTGGCCTAACTTCCAAGCTGCAAGTCTAACTGCATAATCAAGCCAAGCCGTACCTAAGAAGCTAACCGTGCTTAGAGGCGGCTTGGGTTTACCATGACTTGATGCTACTTTTGGCGTTACTGCTGGCTGCGAGGTAGAATTCATTAACCTGCTAATATGTCTGCCATTTACAACGCTCATCAATGCATCTTCAGGAAGTTGAGGTAATCTTTCAACTAATCTTACTAAAGGCACAACAACATCTGCATAAGGACTGCTTTCGTCGCTTAATAGTAAACGGCCTTGGCTATTAATTCTAGGCTGGAATTCATTACTTCTTACTGTCTGCTCAACATCCCAGGCTAACTTTCTTGCCTCCCACAATCTTCTTGCACCGCCCAACTTCTTTCCTGTGCCATTATTTGCCTGCTCTAAGGAGTTGATTAAACGCCGCGCTAATTGTGTGCGCTCCCTGCGAGTTGCGTCGCTATTCACAAGACCCTTGGCAATACGACCTAAATCTGTTCCCTGTAAGTCTCCGTTTGCCTTAATAAGATGCGGCAGGAGTTCAACAGCCTGGCTGACTACGCCGTCTTTTCCATTTAATCCAGCCTTTAAGATTCCGGGCATTACACGCATATACGCAGGATTAACGCGTAAAACCTGCTTATCTCCTTCAGCAGCTTTTTCGCGCTTAAATGGCTGGCCGTTTAAAGACCCATCTACAACAATTCTCTCAAAACCACTTAATGACTCTTTATCAAGTTTTCGCACTTCCTGCTTTACTGGCTCAATATCAATCTTTCCTGCTGTTTCACCCTGGACTTCTACCGGCACTGGCAATGGTTCTTCTTTCGCTTCGGGAGTTCGATAAGGAACATTAAAAGCATATTCGGGTAATTTAATTTCCCTTCCTTCAACTTGTGCCTGTTGGTAAGCCTGATGCATCTTATCAGCTAATTCTGCCACTTTTTGTTCGGCCCTTGCTTGTTCTGCTTGTAATTCTTTGGCTACTTCATCCTTGGCTTTGGTTAATTCTTGCTCTAATTGGCTGCGCTCCTGCTCTAAACGTTTAGTTATCTTTTCTCTTGTTTCTCTTAAGATTCTTTGTTCACGCTCAAATGTCCTGCTGGCGTCCTCTCTTCCCGCAAGTATTGCGCGGATAACCCGGACGCGCTGGGAATCTCTGGGGGCCTGCTCAACAGCATTTTCGTCCAAATCTGCCTGGAGCTGCCTGCTTACTTCTTTCTCAAATAATGTTGCGCTGCCTGATAAATCTAATGGGGCAGATAAACTTTCATCTGCCGGCTTGTCAGCCAAAACCATTAAAACCGCCCTGAGCGCATCCTCAAGCACTTTTTGTCTATCTTGAATCTGCTCTCTTTGTTTTCGTGACTGGCCGGCTAAATTTTTACGCTGATTATCTAAATTCTGAACTTCTCTTTGCTGCTTCTCAGCCGTATCTTGCTTATTTTTAATTGTATCTATTGCTCTGCTGGCCTTTGCCAGGGCTCCTGGTTCGCTACGGGAGATGGTTAATTGCCGCAATAATTCCATTTCATTCTGTAAAAAGCTGCGTTGGGTAACGACTACATATTGCAAAAGGCTTTCTTCGTCATATCCTGCTGCCTTTAAGGTGCTTCTTTTCTGCTTAACTTTTTTACCGTATTCCAGCTCAGCTTTACCATTGGGCCAGACCATTTTATCCTGAGGAACTCCGCGCGCTACCTGCGCATCCATGTAGGTGCGCACCTTTGCTACTTCTTCTTCAAGGGTATTTCCTGCATACCTGTAAATCTTACGCAGCGCATCCTGATAAACTTTCCTGTTTTGAGGAGAAGTGTTTTCAGAAGTACCTTTTCTTAAAACCATTAATTCATGTGTTGTCAGACCTTCTGGCGCAGAAGTGCCAACAGCAGGATATCTAAACTTTAATCCCCTACCGGCATTTCTCGTAACAAAGTATTGTGCATCTTTAATATTTTTCTTGCCGGAAGCAAGCGCCAGCGCCTCCTCTTTAATTGCTTCTACGGCTTTCATAGCTTTAAGCATTTGCCTGCTGCTTTCAATCTCTTTTCTTAACGCCTCTCTTGCCTTTTCTGAAGCCCTTAAAATGCTTTCAACAGAATGCCTGATTCTTCTAATAAACTGCTTTCTCTGCTGTTGGGTCATCTCTTCCCAAAGGTTTTCTCCGCCTTTCAATTTCAATGCACCTGTTAATTCCGCAGGGAGAAGTATTTCATCAGCGTTTGCTAATACAGCAGCATGTGTATCAGCAGGCACTGCTAGTTGTGTCTTCAATAGTCTATCCCGCTCTTTGACTAATCTTGTTCTCACGATGCTTCTTGCCCTGCCTATTGCCTTTTCAATCTCTTCTGACCAGACAGAAGATGTCTTGGGATTATCTCTTAGCGCAAAGAATTCTACTATGCCATCCTGCTGCCTCCTGCCCACATGGCCGGCATCAGACCATTTTGGATCTTTTACGCCTTCATCTATTTGTTTCTTTACTGCTTCCAGTTCATCATATGCCTGTTTGTCAAAATAAGAGGTACCCTCAGCCAGATTCTGGGGCTCTTTTCCTTCGGCAGCTAACAGGGTATTAATATGTTGTATGCGCCTTAAGGCTTCTGCTTTGTTCTGCGCTGAGCCTGCATCTATGGAAATTAATCTCTCTAGTTCTTGCTGTTGTTGCTTGGGGCTGATACCTTGGTGTAACTGGGCAAGTTGAGTGCGTACCGCATTAATTGCTTCCTGATGAGATATATCATTCCAAGAGGAAACCTGCTTTGCTTCAGGGGCAGGTAAACTGCCTTGTGCAGTTGCTTCTATGAACCTGGTTAACTTAGCCCAAGCAGCCTCAAATCGTTCTCTATTTCGCTCTTCAGTATTAGCAGAAATGCCCTGCTGCAATACCCTTAATTCCTGTTCGGTTAAAATTGTGGACTCTTGAGGTAAAGATACTCCTTCTGGCAATCTGAATTTCAGGCTCTTATTACCAGGATGAAAGATGAAGTAGTGAGCATCTTTCACATCAAGTGAGCCGTCAGAACTTAAAATTCTTGCTGCTTCAGCAATAATCCTTTCACCTTCAACAACTATAGCCAATACTTTTTTCTGCTCATCACTTATTATTGGACTGGCTCCGGTTAATTTCTGTAGCCTATCTAAGCTCCAGCCTAATAATTGTCTCTGTGCCCTACCTAACGCACTTGCTCTTTCCTGAAATGGAAGATATTCTTTGCCTTTTTCAACCCTGCTCAGCAAAAATACATTTCCATTATTACCAACTATATGGCGCCCAGGCATTAGCTCGGCTAAATTCTCAATGGCACCTCGCCTCTGGTCGCTATTAGCAGTAGGTATAACCTCTATAACTTTATCTCCTGATTGATATACTCCCCTGTTCTTTTGCCTTATATCCTGCGTAAACTCTGGCCATGCGGCTAATCCCACATCTTCAGGCTTAAGCCCTGCCTCCATAGCAGAAGCCATGAAACCAGCCTGCGCTTGCTTTCTCTCCCTTTCAGCATAATAAAAATGCGCTCTTAAGTTAAACTTACCACCGTAAATTTGCAATTCGTCAATCTGGCTGTCAAGCCCTTGGTTAGTCATGTCTCTAAGCCAGGTAATTGTTCTTCTCGTCTCATCTGTCAATTGCTGGCCATCGCTTGAGAAGCCATGTTGTCTTGCAAAATCTTCATCACTCAACTTTGCAGCTCTTTCCCTCTCTGCTTGCAAATCACTGATACGCTTTTCGAGCTTTTCTTTGCTGCCATAAATATCCTCAATTACCCTTGCTCTTACTTCATTTCTCCTGCCTGAGCTTAAAGCAAATCTTATCCTATCCCATCTGTTATTAATCCCTGCGCCATACTTGGCCATGCCTAACACATAAGCTAAGTCTCCTTCTAATCTTGCATGCTTCTGAATTAAAGTCTTCAATCCAGAAGGCGGTTCACTTTCACCTGAGCGCAGAGATTCAGCTTGGGCTAAATACGTCTCTAAGGTCAATCTGGCTAATTCCTGCTCTAATTTTTGTCTTTGTGTTAAAAGATATTGGGTAGGAGAAGATTGGTTTACAACTGGAGTGGTTGCTGTAGCATGTCCGCCGGAAGCAGCGATTAAAAGTGGCATTGGTTGATGCTGAACAGGTGGGCCAGTAGTAAACTTAGGAGCAAGTATTGTATTTATAGGTAAAGATTGATTTTCAGGAACAGCTATACGCACACCCTTTTCTAAAGACGGCGCATTCTCATGCGCATTTTGCATTGCTGGCAACGCTTGTGCAGACCTGGCAAGGCGCTGTGCAGGAGTTTCTCCTTCTACCGTTCCAATGCGTTCCTGCAGCATCTTACCCATGCGTACTTCTCTGCTTAATTCATTTCTCTCATGAAGAACAGCTTGACTGGTAAATGGGTTTGCGAAATCTATCGTTTCTCCTGCGTCAACATACACTATATTCTGGCCCTGTTCGCCAATTCCTCCAGCTCCTCTACCTGCCCGGAGATTACCCGTCTGTTGACTGACTGCAGCGCGCATTCCTTGCACTAAATGAATCTGGGTTACGCGCTGCCCAGTATAAACTCTGCCTGCTGCATCTGTAAACTTTCCTTCCTGCAACCTTACCTCTATAGACTGGCCATTCTCCTGCACATAATAGCGCGGCTGGGAAATATTCTGCTGATTACTCGCCAAATATTCCTGCTCAGCAGTTCTGTCGTTTCCGGAAGAGGCTGTGATATCTATATCTTTTCCGCCTAATGAAACCTGTTGCGTAACAGGAGCG
>JAQUAH010000083.1 GCA_028687345.1 Candidatus Omnitrophota bacterium
TACGCCCATATCCATCAGGGCCTTAATAATCTAGGATGGCTTTTTCTGTAGCCTGATTGCCAGCTCTTTAACCGTAATGGGTAATTCCACTTCCAGTTCTTTTGTCAGCTCAGGCTCAGGCGCTGCTACCTTGGGCTCAATCTTCTTTTTTAGTGTTACAGGTTCTGCTTTTACCTGCTGTGCCGGAGCTTGAGCCTCTTTTTTTGGCGTTTCTTTTAAGACCGGCTTTACCTTAATAGGCTCTTTTCTGGCCTCTTTTACTTCTGTGATTATCGGAATTGGTTTTGGAGGAGGAGTTTCTTTTACCGCAGAGACAATCGTTTCAGCCGGTTTTTCTTTTATTTCTTTAACCGGTTTACGCTTATAGCCTCTAGAAACTTTTGCAGGCTTTAAAACGGATGGTTTTGCCTTTTTTACTGCCTGCTTAACTTTAGCTGCTTTAGGCTCTGCCTTTTTAACTGTTTTCTTTATAGTTTTTTTACTCGTTATCTTTTCTTTCTTTGTCTTTGCCATATTTTTTAGCTTCTTCCATTAGTTTTTCTGCTTTCTTCTTGCCAAAACCTTTTATTTTCGTGAGGTCATCCATACTTGTTTTTAAAACATCGCTTATCGTATTTATGCCTGCTTCCTTAAGGCCAAGCAGGGTTTTTTCTCCTACCCCCGGAAGCTCTTTTAAGGAAACTTCTTCCTTTTTTTCTTCCCCTTTTTCAGGCGTGACTTCTTTTTCCTTCTGCGCCTTCATGCCTGCGGTGGCTTTTGTGCGTATATCCAATTCCCAGCCGATAAGCCTTGAGGCAAGCCTTACGTTTTGCCCGTGTTTTCCGATAGCAAGGGATAACTGATCGTCTTCAACAATTACCTCGGCTTTTAAATTCTCTTTGTTCAGTTTTATTTCAGATACTTCTGCCGGTGAAAGCGCGGCTTTGATGTACTCTCTTATGTCTTCGTTAAAACGCACAATATCAATTTTCTCTCCCTGCAGTTCATTGACAATGTTTCGCACACGGTTGCCGCGCATGCCAACACAGGCACCCACAGAATCAACCTTTTCATTCTTGGACCAGACAGCAATCTTGGTACGCTCTCCTGCCTGGCGCGAAATTGATTTGATCTCCACGATCCCTTCATAAATCTCAGGCACTTCTAATTCAAAGAGCTTTTTAACCAGGTTAGGGTGCGTTCGCGAAAGCACAATCTGGGGGCCTTTGGTATCTTTTCTTACTTCTACGACGTAAGCGCGTACGCGCTGGCCCTGTTTGAATTCCTCTTTGGGAGATTGTTCGCGCTTAAGCAACAGGCCCTCTGCTTTACCTAAAAGGTCAACAATGATGTTGCCTTTCTCAAATCTATAGACCGTGCCGCTGACAATCTCTCCTACCCTGCCCTGGAATTCGTTGAATACTACATCTTTTTCTGCCTCGCGGATTTTCTGAATAATCACCTGACGCGCCGTAGAAGCGGCAATGCGGCCAAAATCTATATTAGTAATCTCCTTGCCGTTCCTGAAGGCCTTAATCGTGGCAGTGGCAGGCTCAAGCTCTATCTTTAATTCTTCCTCGGGGCCCGCACCTATTACTTTCCTGGTCGCACTTAAGAGTGCGCTCTCTATCGCTTCAATCAGGACTTCCTTCTTTATGCCTTTTTCTCTTTCTATCTGCTCAATTATCGCCAATAATTCTTGACTCATATGTTTCTCCAGTTCTGATGATTAAAAAACCTGTTTTGCTTTATTAATCTTAGATAAAGGTATTTCTATTTGTTCTGTGTTTATTTCGATGTATACCGAATCTCCCTCTATCCTTTTTACTGTGCCTTCAAGTTCTAGCCCCGCGTTTATCTCCTCATTGAGGAAAATCTTTAGCCTCTTATCAATACAGCGCGAGAAATCATTTTTAGTTTTCAAGGGCCTGTCCAGGCCGGGAGAGGACACCTCTAAAATATATCTTTGCTGCACTGCATCCTTTTCGTCTAAGATACTTCCGATCTCAGTATTGAGAAGAGCACATTCACCCAGGCTTATGCCTCCCTCCGGCTTATCTACTAAAAGCCTTAAAATTAAATTGGGGCCCTCGTATCTATAAATGAAGTCCACTAAGTCTATTTGCCTGGCCTCTAAATACTCTGTAATAATATTCCTTAATTCTTCAATAATTGCTTGCCTATCCATTTATAAACCTGTCTATTTCACTCAAAATCTCATTTTCAGGCTTCATAATCTTCTCGTGGCTGCGGCGTATCTTTAATTCTATGAGATTATCTTTTAAAGATTGCCGGCCAATGACTACTTGCAATGGGATTCCCAAAAGGTCAGCATCCTTAAACTTAACGCCTGCCCGTTCATCGCGGTCATCAAAAAGCGGCTCTAAGCCTTTTTTTTCTAACTTTTCGTACAATGAATAGGCAGTTTTTGTGACATCGTTATCAGTTACATCCAGCGGGAGAATGATAATTCTGTAAGGGGCGATTTCGTTTGGCCAGATAATCCCGTCTTTATCATAATTTTGCTCAATCACTGCGGAAATTAATCTTGAAACGCCTATTCCATAACATCCCATGATTATCGGGAGTAATTTACCTTGGGCATCAAGAAAATTTGCACCTAAAGTAGAGCTGTATTTTGTCCCCAATTGAAATATATGGCCCACTTCAATAGTATTTATCTTATCTGCTTTTTCACCGCACTTGGCGCAAACCTCTTTATCGCCTTCCTTGTAAGTCTTTGCTGATTTGCATTTGGGGCAAAGCAGGACGATGTCCTCGCCGTCCTTTGACTGCGCCATAAATTCATGCGATACACTACCTCCCATTACTCCGGGGTCTGCCTCTGTCGTGATTATCTGGAGGCCGCATCTTTTGAATATATTTTTATAAGCATCGTACATCGCCTTGTAATTGCGGTTGAGGCCTTCTTCATCCTTGTCAAAACTATAGGCATCCTTCATGATAAATTCGCAGGCCCTGACCAGGCCAAAACGCGGCCTGATTTCATCGCGGAATTTTGTCTGAATCTGATACAGAACCAAAGGGAGCTGTTTATAGGAAGATACGTGCCTGCCTACTAAATCCGTAATCACCTCTTCATGGGTCGGCCCTAAACAGAGCTTTCGGCCTCTTCGGTCTGTGAATCTAATCATCACCTCTGCGATAGCCTCGCTGCGCCCTGACTTTAACCATAATTCCAAAGGCTGTAAAGCCGGCAGCAATAATTCAACTGCGCCGCAAGAATTCATCTCCTGGCGGATTATAGCCTGAATATTATTCAGCACCTTAAATCCCAACGGCAGATATGAATATACGCCACCCATCAACAAACGGATTAATCCGGCGCGTAAAAGCAATTGATGGCTTATTGATTCAGCTTCCTGAGGGTTCTCTTTTAAAGTAGGTATAAATGTTTTTGACCAAAGCATATGTTTATTCTTTTATTTCTTAAGCAGTTCCCTTAATAAAACATCTTTGCACTCTGCAAAGGAGACTTTTCTTACGGGCTTACCCTTTTTAAACAACAATCCTCTTTCTTTTCCAAAAGCAACCCCAATATCTGCCTGGGCTGCTTCTCCGGGCCCATTTACTACGCATCCCATTATCGCAACCGTCGCAGGCTTATCCGACGGCTTATAGTCAATAGCCGATAGCCTCTGCTCCACTTCCTTTACTAACTTCGGCAAGTCTACTTCACACCTCCCGCAGGTAGGGCAACTGATAATCTGGGGAGAGAAACTGCGCAGGCCCAAAGACTCAAGGATAATCCTGGCCACTTTTACTTCATTTACCGGTTTGTCAGTAAGCGATACTCTGATGGTGTCGCCAATCCCTTCCAGGAGCAGTGCGCCCAGGCACATGCTGGATTTTATTGCGCCTGAATATGCGGAACCTGTAGCAGTAACGCCTAAATGCAAAGGATACTGGCAAAGCTTGGCTATCTTGCGATAGGCCTCTAAGGTATCTGTGACATTAGAGGCCTTAAGGGAAATTACTATATCATAAAATCCTAACTTCTCAATTATCCTTATATAATTTAAGCTTAAGGATACAAGCCGGTCCGCCATGCTTAATCTCTTTGAATTCAGCTCTCTCACAGAACCGGAGTTTACCCCGATGCGTAGCGGTATTTTTGCCTGCTTAAGGCTACAGACCACCTCCCGTATCTGGTCCTCTTTGTAGATATTGCCGGGGTTCAATCTAATCTTATCTACCCCGCTATCTATTGCCTCTAAGGCTAAGCGCCAATTAAAATGGATATCCGCAACTATAGGCAATTTTGCTTTTTGTTTAATTTTCTTTAAGGCCAGCGCATCGTGGCCGTCTTTTACTGCCAGGCGTACAATTTCACAGCCGCAGCGCTCCAATTTTTTTATCTCCTGGAGAGTCTTTTCTATATCCGCGGTCCTGGTTTTAGTCATAGACTGGATAGCAATCGGATGGTTGCCTCCGATAAATACGTTTCCAATCCTGATAATTTTAGATTTACGCCGGGTGATTTTCATGGTTTATCTGACAAAAAATTTTCCTATCCTGTCTCCAAACAGCCTTAAAATATCATTATAAGTTACCAGTAGGGCTAAGGTTATAATCAGCGCCAACCCCGTTTGGTTAACAATACGCTCAAGCCTGGCGCTCAAGGTCTTGCCTCTTATCTTTTCAACGCCCAATAAAAAAATATGCCCTCCATCCAATATCGGCAAAGGCAGGATGTTAAAGAGGCACAGGCTTATGCTTAATATTGCAATAAACTGTAAAACTGCAATCGGGCCCATATTGGCCACTTTGGAAGTTATAATAAAAATACCCAGGGGTCCGGTCACTGATTCCCGTATTGACAGGTTGCCGGTAAGCATCCGCCACAACCCTTTGTAAGTTATCACGGTAAGTTGTTTGGTTTTATCTACCGCCAAAATGAAAGAGCGCATAAACCCGTGCCTTATCTTTATAATCTCATCAGCGGGTGTTATGCCGAGCAAGCCAACGCTCTGCCTTTCACCTAACGGGTCATTCACTTTCTTTTCTTTTACCATCACACCTAAGCTAAATTCCTTATTATCCCTCGATACCGAAAGAGAAACCTTATTATTCTCTTTCTTATCCTGTATAATCTTCTGCAACTCCTCCCACGTGCCAACTTTTTGGCCATCAACTGCTAAAATTTTATCGCCTACCTGTAAACCGGCTTCCTTGGCGCCAAAATTATCCAATAGGCTGCCTACTTTGGTGGTAAGGTTCGGGTAACCTATAACAAATATCAGCCAGAAACAAAGGAATCCCAGGATATAATTCAATAGGGGCCCGAAAAAGATTATCAGGAAACGCTTGCCGATCGGCTTAGAAAAATATTCATCGGATTTACCTTTATATTCTTCCAGGTTGTCGCCTGCAAGCTTCACATAACCGGCAAAAGGTATGGCGCAAATACTATATTCCGTACCGCCCTTTTCCCTCCTTATCAAAACAGGGCCGCACCCTAAAGAAAACTTTTCTACTCTTACGCCTGCCTTCTTTGCCATAATGAAATGCCCGAATTCATGCACGGTAATCAGAAGGCCCAAAATAAATAAAAAAACTAATAAAGATATCATTCTTTCATCTCCTAAATAGCCCTTATAGCTTTATAAGCCTCTTCTCTTGCCCACTTATCTGCCGCCAGAATATCGCTTAAATGGGGGCTTAATTTACTGCGGTGCCTGTCCATAACTCTTTCAATAACCTTAGGGATAGAAATAAAGCCCAGTCTTTTACCCAAGAATTCGCTCACCACTACTTCATTGGCCGCATTTAACACGCAGGGCATGGTCCCAAGCTCTCTGGCAGCACGATAAGCTAAATTCAAACAGGGAAACCTCTTGAAATCCGGCTTAGCAAAATGCAATTCCTGCAATTTATAAAAATCTATTACGGGAAGAGAGTTCGAAATCCTCTGCGGGTAAGATAATGCATATTGTATGGGGATGCGCATATCAGTAGAAGATAATTGCGCCAGGACTATCCCATCAATAAATTCTACCATGGAGTGAATCAAGGCCTGCGGATGAATAAGGATTTTTATTTTCTCAGACGGTATGCCGAATAAAAACATAGTCTCCAGTAATTCCAGGCCCTTATTCATCAGGGTAGCTGAATCAACGCTGATTTTCTTTCCCATCTTCCACTTGGGATGCCTAAGCACCGTGCTTATAGAAATACTTTTCAAGGCAGCCGGGCTTACTGTTCTAAAAGGGCCCCCTGAAGCTGTCAGGTAAATATGTTTTAATCTGCTGCGGGGCTCTTCACCCAGGCACTGCCAGATAGCCGATTGCTCGCTATCCACCGGAATAATCTTTGTTTTTTTCTTACGGGCTAAGTCCATAATCAAAGGGCCAGCCATCACTAAAGCCTCTTTGTTGGCTAATGCCACTTCTTTGCCGCGCTCTAGCGCCTTTAATAAAGGCAGGAGCGCTGCAGCGCCGCTGATTGCTAATACAATCTTGTCTATATCTTTTATCGAAACCAATGCCTCTAACCCTTGCGCTCCTATGAATAACTTAGTGTTTGCGGTGTTAAGCTTTTTCCTTAAGGCAAAACCAGCCTTATTGTCGCTGACGCAGACAAACCTTGGTTTAAATTCTTTTATCTGCTTTGACAAAAGCTCAATATTTGAGTTTGTGGTTAAGCCAATGACCCTGAATCTGTCGGGAAAATGACTGATAACCTTCAGGGTATTTACGCCTATAGAACCCGTGGAACCTAAAATTGCAATGCGTTTCATATGCTTATTAAAAAATTTATGCAGCCATGCTCATTATATAAAAATAAAATACCGGAGCGGTAAAAAGCAGGCTGTCCATCTCATCTAAAGCCCCACCCATCCCGGGCAGGATTTTGCCGGAATCTTTAACCTGGCAATCACGTTTAATCAGTGATTCAGAAAGGTCTCCCAACTGGCCCAGTACCCCAAGAGTAATGCCTATCGTTATAATATGAGCGTATCCAAAATGCAAAAATTGCTTGCTGATAAGCGCTCCTATGATGCTGAATACCAACCCTCCTATGGCGCCTTCTACAGTTTTCTTGGGGCTTATGCGCGGCATAAGGGGAGTTTTGCCGATACGGCTGCCCACAAAATAAGCGCCGATATCGCCTAATTTTGTAATCAATAATACGCAAATCAAAAGGCCCAGGCCATTGGGGAGGTATCTTATCTTGATTAAAAATGAGAAAAACCAGGAAACATAAAGTATCCCGAATAAAGTTGTCGAGATATCTACGATAACCCCGGAATTCTGCCTGCGCCGAAACTGCATGAGAATTAAAAACAGCAATGCCAGGACTATGAATAATAATTCCCAGCTTTTGGTCGGCTCAAAACGAAATACCATTGAAAGCGGAATGATTACGCCTATTGCGATGCCGAAATATTTATAAATCTTTATGCCTTTATTTTCCAGCATTGTAAAAAATTCATACAGGCCGGTTATAATAAAAAAAGTGACCAATAAACCGCAGGCCCAGTCGACAAGTACGGCCACTGCGATAATACTGATAAGTATAATTG
>JAQUAH010000084.1 GCA_028687345.1 Candidatus Omnitrophota bacterium
TAAGAATTGATGCCTAGTTTTTCCAGGAAATCTACGCTTTCAAAATCAAAGGCAGTGCACATAAATTCTACGCCGTTTTTCTTGGCGCATTCTTTAAGCGCCACATATTCATCCCAATTAAATTCCAGGAATTCCCTGTGCTCTCCGTAAGTAACGCCGAAGCTATCTTCATTATCATATGGCATATTATAGATAGACTTCGTATAGAGGACTTTATTGTTTCTTTTCTGGAATTTAACTGCGTTCACTCCGCAATCAGCTGCGCTCTTTATCATGTCCAGGGCGACTTTCAGGTTGCCCTGGTGGTTGTGCCCGATTTCTGCGATAATAAAACAAGGCTGGTTTTGCGCAATTTCATAATTTTTTATTTTAATTCTGGGGTTCATTTTATACAGCCTCCTTTAAATATCGCATTATTTTTTTTCTGAATTTGTACATTGTGCCGAAATAATCTAAAGCATCCCAATGAACACTATCCTGAGGAGGAATTTTATGGCTAATCATTCCTTCTGCAAGACGAAGGATTATTTCCGGCTCAGGGTCCATTTCAGGATAATAAATTAACCTGGTGCCCAGAAAATTCTGTCTATGTAATAGCTCGGCCTGGCCAAAAAAGGCAAAGGTAATCGATGGGCAACCACACGCCAGAGCAAAGATGGTAGCTCCGGACATGCTTCCAATCGATAACGCTGCATGTTTTAAAGCGGCAACCTGTATATCTGTTCGTAGGTTAGGGTCTAAATTAATAAGGTCAATACACCCCTCAGGAACGCCTTCGGCATAAAAGGCGCCTCCCGGCTCTCCTAAAATAGCAATAACGTAATCTTTAAACCTTTGCTGCAACATCGCAATTAAAGAGTCATATTTTTCTCTTTGCCAGTTTTTATCAGGCCTGCGATGATCGCGTTTCCTTGGTAATACGGCGATTATTTTATCTACTCCTTTGGCAATAGATAAAAAGGCTTCTTCTCCTTTGGGCGTAGGAACAATTTTTTCTAAAAGTTGATATTTGAAATCTATCCTTTTAGTTTTAAAATCCGACATGCCAAGAGGGTTATCCGCTATATCTGCTCCAAAAGTAATGTTGTATTTCGGGCATTTATTTAATGCAAAAGGGGTAAAATAAACTGTATCTTCGGGTAATCTCTTTTTATAGGAATCGAACAAATCCCGTATTGCATCAGATGCATCCTGCTTCTTTTCCTTAACAATAGGCATAGATTCAAAGTAACGGCGAAACCCCCATTTATATTTGCGTATTACAATATTCGGAGCAGGCAGTCCGTTCTTCCACCAGTCTGTAATGTATCCTCTCTGTGAATAGTTTTTTGCCGAAAGCCAATCAGGGTGAGGCCAAAACTCATCTGCCTCAGGATAAAAAGGGTGCCTGCCGGGAAAACTGGAAACGATTTTACGGCAATCTTTAAAGATTGACCTAGATACGTCCTTAACCCATCCTTGCCAAAAAAGCAGCTCCCAGCCAAATTCACCTACAAAAGGTCCAAAAAATACTGTTTTCATTCTTTAATATTTATCTCAGTTTCTCCCGCATCTTATGGAGTACCTGTAACTTTTTCGCGCCTTTTTGTAAAACGCCGTCAAAATGATTCTTCATTATTAAGCCCATCCTCACGCATAGGTCCTTAGAAACATAGGCATGAAGCCCGCACCTGCCCAAAGGAAGAACTTTTGTGTCTGCGGCTGCTTTTAATTTATTTTCTATTATTTTACGTATAGACAAGGTAGATACCGGATAAGTATAAGTTTTATTTATAAAAAACAGGTCTTCTACCTTTCTTTTTAATATATTTTTGCAGAACCACCTTACCTCCTCAATAGCTTTATTGACATCAATGCCTGTGTCATTATTCCAGGAAAATGCAAAATCCAGAAGGCTATGGTCATTTTCTACATAAAACTGCTGCTTGTATTCCATAATCCTGATGAAATTATAATTATTGGGGAAGCTATTTATATAGGATGGCATGATAAATTTGTCTTCTTTTATAACAACATATATTTTTAATGTATTCATATATGGTAATTTATTCGATAAAGGCAGTGTGCTGATAATCAAGCCATAATCCCTTTCTCTGCTTTTTCCATCAACATATACTTTTTTAAAACTTTCGGAGACGCAAGCTATGCCCTTTTCAATTTTTATGCCGCTAACCATGCCTTCCCATATTGGATTGTGATTCCCGGGATGGCCCTGCCAGCGCCCCTGAAACATGTCATTTCTTTCTCTCAACGTTAAAGTTCTTTCCTTGGCCCACTCTGCATCAAGCTCCGTTGGGTCCTTTTTCCACATTTTTTTGTTATAATTTCTTACATATGTATCGTATAAAGTCTTACCTATGCGCGAAAGCATGTAATTTTCAAAATTTGAAAAGTCAGGCTCATCCAGCTTAAGTTTATACAATTCATAAATAATTTTAATGGGATTGGCTGACATTAAAACATTTGCTATAGTAATAGGAAAATCATGCGGTCTTTCTAAATTACCATCGATAATGACTTTGGGATGGTACTCGCGATCTTTGGTTGGTGCTGCTTTATTTTCCACAAACTTCTCAAATATTTTCCTTATCTGAGGTTCATCCGTATATAAAATCTGCGGCCCAAATTCGTAAGGTATAGAATCATAAAAGCTGGTCCTGGCACACCCGCCTATTGTCTCTTTCTCTATTAATGTAATATCGCTTATTCCAAGTTGTTTCAAAAAATATGCCGCAGCACAACCTGCCGGGCCGCCTCCTAAAATTAATACCTTCATCTTCTAACCACCTTTCGCAAAAAATGCATATTCAACGTTCACGAACAGCACACGCTGTATATCCGGTCAGTAATGCCATCTTAAGATTTGACTTTTCTAATCTAAGAAGCTCGCAGGTTTGCATAAGTAACGGTATGCGCAAAAAACCGAATAAGCGTAAAAGCGGGACAACCTGGACATCATTAAAGATTTTTAAAATTCGTAAACTTTGATTATTGCAATAATCGCTTATCGTCTTCTTAGAATAGATAGTGCAAACCGTAGGCCGGTACAGATAAAGCCGGCTTTTTAGCAGCCGCGATACCAACCGGTTACAATCTCCAAAATTAAAGAAAAAATAACCTCCCGGCCTAAGATGCTTACGTATATTGGCAAAAACTCTAGACGGATTGACAATATTTGATAAAGTAGCATAACAGGTAATGGCATCAAAGGCTTCGGTGAAGGGCCAGTCCTCTTCAAAATCTGCCCGGTAAATATCAACTCCGTAGTTTTTCCTTCCATAAGAAATCATAGCATTACTGATATCTATGCCTGAAGTCCTATAGCCGTGTCCAGAAAGGCAGCGCACAAAAGACCCATCCGAGCAACCCAAATCCAAGACACGGCTACCTTCCGGCAGGTATCCCATCATACTTTTAACACGAAGCTCTGCCGTACTACGGCGAATCTCTTTTTCTCCAAGATATGAATAATAATTTAACATGGTAGACTCAGCCGAAACTTTATGCCTGTGGTCCCAGTATTCCAATGTCTCATAGATGCGCTCCAGGCTTTCCTTATCCAACACAGGATTCTGATATACCAGGCTACAAGCCGGGCAACGGACAAAAGAAAATTTCAAACCAAGGAAAGAAACGGAATAGACAGGTTCAGCCTCTTTACTTCCGCAAAGGTCGCAAGCCCGCTTAACAAACTTTAATTCCGAAGTACGAAGAGTACAAAAGTCAGCCTGCACTTTCTCCTCTACAAAACTCAATTTGACTCCTTATTTATCTGCCAGCCTCTAGCAGTCTTTTTACCCAAAATGCCATTGCCGGGAAGTTGAAATGGGCCATCTGGAAATTCTTCAAATTTCTTTCTTCTTTTGAAGATGTATAAATGGTAGTTTTTATCAAAGCGCTTTCTAAACCACCACCAGTAGTTTCTAACATATGTGGTTGCATCTTTGTCTCGAATTGCAATCATAAGATCCAATACAGTAATAAAAAGACGAAACGGACCCAGCCAAAATATCTTATATACCTTCAATTTAATTAACGCGTGTTTTGCCCAGGGAGGCAAAAAGCTCATCAATCTAAGCATCACGCGATACCCGTTCAATAAACGCAGCCTGCCTGCATCAATAATGACCGAGCCTCCTGACATATAGTTATCATGCAGCCCTTCCTGAAGACGCTGCACTTCCTTACAACTCAAGTCTCCGGCATTGATACCGTGTTTAATCAATTCCGTGCCCGGCATATATTGGATCATGAACGGCGCAATACGATAACAGTACTTAAGGGGTGCCAGAAACTTGGCAAATGCCATAAGTTCCTTTTTCATGGATTCCAAGGTTTCCTCTTTCGACAAAGGCACAGTAGTGCCGTCAGGCAATCTCTTAGGTAACCGGGGAAGCCCGAGTATATAATCATAGGCGTAATGTTGGCCGACGCGCTCAAGTATATCTGTGGCCCTGCGAATATCTTCATTTGATTCACGCCGGTTTATAACCGTATTGCGGATTTCTTCATCCCAGCATTCAATACCTATCTGAATAGCAAAACACCCTGCTTCTTTCATTGCCCGCACAGACGGCTCGGTAATAAGCAAAGGGTGGCTAAAACATCGAAACGGCAAACCTATCTCCTCTTTGTAGCGGCCAAAAAATTCAATTGTCCATTTTTCATTTGCGGACATTACAGGTTGCCGGAAGTCTATCCAGGGAGATTTGTATTTGGATACATGAAGTTTAATCTCTTTAATCAAAGAGTTAACTGACATCTGTCTTAATCTCGGCCCCTTTAACCGTTTGGCCTCCTGGCCTAAGAAAGAAAGCGAACAATAATGGCAGTCAAAAGGACATCCCCGCGCCGGGCAAGATAGATAAGAGTATTTCAATGGAACGTGGGGCGCAAATAATTCCTTATCAATAGTAGGTAAACTGTCAATATCTTCTATGAGGGGGCGTACTTCGTTCTTGGTAATCGCGCCGCCTTCAAGACGAAACCACAGATTCTTAATGCTGTAGTCTATTCTGCCCTTCTCGATGCTGTTACACAACTCTAAAAGCGGATATTCCCCTTCACTGAGGCATATCATATCTACAGCTGGATCTTCGGTTAGTAAAACCTTATCCGGTGCAGAATGCGGATGTATCCCGCCGAAGATTATGGGTACTTTATAATATTTTTTCAGTTGCGCTGCCAAAGAATGCATCTGCTGATACTGTATAGTCTGCACATGGAAGCCTACCAGATCAGGTTCAAGCTCTATGATTCGCTGAAGAACAAGGTCCTTCTGATCAAAGAGCCTTGCCAGCCTCCTGATGCAAAGGTAATTTTTATCGTCAAAAAGAGCCTGGTCATAAACAAGATGGACCTCGTGCCCGTGTTTCTTCAGCATGGCCGATAGCGCCTGAAGGGCAATATTTTCCCATCCTATAGCAACAAGTACGCATCTCATCTGCTTTTCTTATCTCTCCTTAGGGCCAGGAAGAATTTAATCATTTCTACAAATGTCTGAAAGACTATTGTCGGACGGGTACAAGTAGGCCTGCCATATAGGCGTTTCTTCATTCTAGCCGGGACTTCGGCAATAATTAGTTGCTTCTTCTTTGCCCGGATCAATATTTCAACCAACCAAAAAAGGCTCCTGCTATTAAAAGTAATAACGTCATCTACAAATAGATTTCTTCGATAAATACTTATCCAATTAACATCCTCAAGGCCGATATTGAAAAGCAGGGGTATAAGGATCCGGTTATAAGTAAAAGAGGCAAACCGGGCAAGCCTGCCGTAGCCTACCCTTTCCATCCGGGAACCAACTACAATATCGCAAACATCCATGCGAGGAAGATAGGTTCTCATATCTTCAATATCAAGGGGGTTGTCGACAGGGACAAAGACCACGTAATCCTTGGTCGCATGCGCTATCCCTGTTTCGAATGCAGCGCCACTACCCTGATTTTTCTCATGATGTAAAACCTGGATATTAGAATAATCATTTACCAATGCCAGTACAATTTCCCTGGTTTGGTCTCTGCTGCCATCATTAATAATAATTATTTCAAAATCAAGGCCTAACACTTGAAAGGTATTCAATGTTCGTAAAACAGCTTCTCTTATGCTTTGCTCTTCGTTATAAGCCGGTATAACCGCTGAAATGCTATATTTTTTGCTTGTCATAAAACTTCCTAATAGTATCTACAACCCTGTTTAATCTTTTGGCTGGCCTCCAAGCCAACGTTCGGCAGAAGTCAATGAGCGTAAAACACGTGCGGGCACTCCGGCAATGACGGCATGAGGTGGTACATCCTCTACCACTACGCTACCAGCTCCCACTACTGCTCCTTCACCTACTTCTACTCCGCATAATATCACTGCTCCAGAACCTATGCTTGCACCGCGCCTGATTGTGCTGCCTTCGCATTTCCATGTTTTAGCCTTAGCCTTAGCACTCGTAGGATAGCGGTCATTGATAAAACATACGTGGTGGCCTATGAAACAATCATCTTCAATAGTGATATTTGAACATATAAAAGTATGGGACTGTATGCGCACGCGTTTTCCTACGCAAGCATCGCGTTGAATCTCTACAAACGCCCCAATACTGCAGTCATCTCCTATCCGGCATCCGTATAAATTGACATGCCCGTGAACTGTAACATTCTTACCGAATTTTACATCTTTAGAAACCGTACAATATTTTCCTATGCGTACCATTTATACCTCTTGAATAGTTTTCGTATCCAAAGACTTTTGAATAGCGGCAATAGTCCTTGTAACTTCAAGGCCATATTTGCCGTCAGGGATAATATCTTTATTATCCAGGACAGCGCTGATAAAGGAATCAATCATTTGGCCAAGGGGTTCCGGCATATCTGTCTTAGGGCTGATAATATCGCCGTCCCGCAACAGAAAGCGGAAGCTGCCGAAATCCGGTTCGATGCGTTCGGCTATAGAAATACCCTTCTCAAAGATGCGTATCGGCTCCAGTTCATTCAAATCATTAAATTCTGCCCTGGCCCTGCTTCCAATAACGCGCACCAATCTCTCCTTATTCGAATCAACCCAGCTCACATAAACATGCCCTATTATTCCCTTAGGATAATAAAGAGTTAAAAAGGCGACATCATAATAATTGCCTCCTAAAGGTTTTGCCCCTGTAGCCAAAACCTTCTGCGGAATAGAATCAAGTATAAAATTCATGATGGAAATATCGTGAGGAGCCAGATCCCAGATAACATCAACATCCTGCCGTATCAGCCCCATATGTGTGCGTATTGATGTCAGGTAATAGGTTTCCCCTAAAGCACCGGACTTCTTCAACTCCTTAAGCCGCCTTACCCCGTTGTTAAAGAGAAAGGTGAACCCAACCATAAGTTTTTTCCCGGAATCATGCGCTATTTTACATAGCTCATTGCCCTGAGCCGGATCTAAAGTAAGGGGCTTCTCGCAAAGGACGTGCTTGCCTGCCAGTAAAGCCTGTTTTGCCAGATTATAATGAGTAGATCGGAAGAG
>JAQUAH010000085.1 GCA_028687345.1 Candidatus Omnitrophota bacterium
AATTGGTGTCATAGAAGGAATTGGCTCAGCAGCATCATTTTTCTCTTCAGCCGGAGCAGCACTTGAATCTTGTTCGCTGACAACCGGTGATGCTAAAAATTGCTGATGCATCATCTCGTCAAGTTCCTGGAGTTCAGGTCCCAACTTAGGTAATTTTGGCTCATCAACTTGCTCAGCTGCCTCTGTTTCTAGTTCAGGGGAGGGCGCCGGTTGAGATTCTGCTGCTTGCTGAGCTTGCGCAGCTCTTTTTCCAATCTTTTCAATAAACTCTATATCAGACCTTGCGGCTTCAAATCCTTTTGCCTTAGCAAAACCCGCAGCTAAGACATCCTTGAGATTAACCTTCTTTATAATCACCCCATTTATGGAAACATCTGTCTTAACTACTGTGCCTAATAAATCCTTGTGCAGAGCTACGAGCTCGATACTTAAGGCCTTAGCTAGTTCTGTATAGGAATAATTCTTCTTTTCTCCGTTCTTAAAGTGTATTACTACGCGGTCATGGTGAATATTTCTATTGGTCTGATTAGGATTAAGCACGCCTAAACCTCTTGTGCTCTCCCAGAAAATTTCTCCCAGACGGGCATGAGGAATAACGTGCTCAACTTGGGCAAAGTTAATTGTCTGAGGATTTGTCTCTTGGCCTTCTGCCTGCAAAGAACCTTCCTGATAAGCTAAATACATTAAGGTAAGCGTAACTAAATCTATATTATCATAATCATATCCGGGGAGCCTAACCTGTGCAAAAGTATCTTTTGCCTTGCTTAAACTTACTGCTGCTCCAAAGCCTTCGCCTAAATCAGCTTTAATTCCGCCGACTTCCATCCCGGTTAAGAAAGCTATTTTCTCTGCTAACTCTCTTAAAGTAAATTCTTCCTTTGCGCCGTCATTATAAATAAATGTAATCATATTAGGCTTGCCGCTTTCAGGAGAAGCAAGGCTTACTATGCGACCGATGCCTTCAATCAGGCTATGTGAAGTTTGAACTTCAATAATCCGCCTTGTGGGAGCAGAGATAGTTTCAGTAGCTATAGTTGTCTCTGGTGTCAATGCCTTGATAAGTTCCTGCCTCTGTTCTCCTATTTCAGATTGAGCTAATTCCTCTATCGGCTGAGCAGTTTGAACATCCTTTGATTTACTTGTGGCTTCTTCAGCAGCTGCGGGTTGAGTTTCAACTAACTGTGTAGCTACAGGTTCAACTGTGGCTTCCTGTGTAGTCGCAGGTTTAGTATCTGCGATTTCTGCTACTGCTTGAGTAGTTGTTGTCTGGGCAGCAGAAGATTCTTCTTCAGCCAGCTCTGTGGTCGGTGGAGCAACCTGTTCTTCTTCTTTATTTTCTATAGGTTTCTCTGAAGTAGGCGCTGGATTAAATGCGCCCATCATTGCTGTGCCTATGCCGGCTAAGGTTGTAGAAATATTTTGCTGCACTGTGCTAACTATTTCATAAGTATTCATAGTCAAGACTAAAGGCCCGCCTATGCCGCCGGCGCTGGCAAAGCGAGGCTCATCTATATCTCTTGTGTTGTCAGCTAATGCCGCAAGCCTTGCCTGCTCGGCAAAATCCACATCGGCATTAACCCTGGGGATAAGATAATCAAGTGTGCCTCTGTAAGCAACCCTGGTTCTGGCAGCCTCTGCCTTGACCAGCTGTATATCCAACTGTCTTATGCGCTCCTGGCTTTCTTTTATCGCGCGAGCGGTTTCCTCTGTTCTTGCCTGGCTTTCTTTCTGGGCTTTCTGCCGGGCTAATTCCACTCTTTGCTGCTCGGCTGCTCTTTCCTTTTCCTGTATTTCTCTTTCGCTTCTACGATTAAATACCCTCTCTGCTGCCACAAGCAACCTTTCACCGATATACTTATGATAAACTTCTGCCTCTGGCCCTTTGTTCAAAGGAACATCCATATGCCCCCGTGTAGGCAAATAAATGTTGCTGACCAGCTGCGTATATTTACCTTTTTCAAAATCAGCGATATCTTCTTTACTGGTCCTCTTCAGGTTAGATGTCTTTTTATCAAATTCAAAATTAACAATAAGTGCATTCTGCGGCTCGGCTACCATATTGCGGGTAATTTCTACTCCGGAAAAGGTGCTAAACCAGATAATATCCAATAAACATAATACAGGGACAGGCTGCAGAGTATAAATATTTATCGCTTCTCTCACATTAGCGGGGATCTTATGGTGGCCGCTATCGTCAAAAAGTATTAACAAATCAATATCTACCTCTGCATTGCCTAACTCTTCTAAGAAACCAGGCCCTAAAAATTTACCCCAAAGCCCGCCCATATTGCTATACCCCAAAATTACCAGCGGCCGGCCTTCCTTGGAAGCGCGTATTGCTTCTTGCTTAGCTCTCTCATAACCGCCGGGGGTCTCATCGCTGGCATCAAATACCTCCGCATTACTAAACATTTCGGCAAAGTTGGCAAGTTTATGGCCTTTATTTTTGAAAAGAAATTTCATTAGTTTCAACCTGTCTCCATCCCAGGGCTTTGCCCCATGGAATCTAATTACTGTGGCTTTATCGAGAATCCCCTCACCTGCAACAACGCCTGCATCTTTATCTGTATCTGTGGATGCAAATACCGAGCTTGCAATGGAGGTTGCTATGAACGGAGAAATATTCAGGGTTAAAATCGCTGGCCCGCCTATGCCGCCGGTACTGGCAAAGCAAGGCTCATCTGTAGTATCCAGCCTGGCAAAGCCAGCGTTAATGTCTCTCCACGCTCTCCACGGAGAAACCCTGGTGCCATATACATAGCGCATCTTCACAAAACCCGGAGCAGCGCTTAAATCTACGCCTAAGATATTTCCAGGTTGACCAAAGAATTCATTTCTGGTCCAGAATACATCCGGACTTAAGCCCTCGGCACTTAATTCTATTGCCTTGACACCAAAGGGAATAGGGGGATTCTGAGAAGTCAAGTCACTGTCAAGAGAACCCATATCTGCATGGATAAGCAGTTGCCGGTATTCAGGGCTGTATTCCTGGCTAAAGGTTTCATCGCTGGGCGGATTAAGAGTTACCGCAGAAATAACCTCTTCCCAGGGGCTTATTCTAATAGTTTTAACATACCTAAAGAAGTATTGATAAGGGCCGGTGGTTTCACCAACCGCAATAGTATATTCATTATTGTAGAACGCAGGATGCTTAATCGGGTCACCCGGGTTAAGGGTCTTAAGTCCTGCTACAGAGAAGCTGTCAATGAGCGCACCTGCAGCATAAATGCGACCAATCTGTAAGGTGTAGTCATCTAAGCCTACAGGAATACCTTTGGAAATCATATCAGCTTCTAATGTAGCGATATCTATGGCAAAGATATCCTCGCCTGCCTGATTTGTCTCATAAGTAATCTCTACATTGCTAGCAGGCCTCAAGCTTTCATCAAGTGCAGGGAAAGCATTGTGCCTATCTCCGGGTATTGCTCCTAAAGTTGAAAGTTGATAACGTAATTCAAAGGGGCCTTGCGGTAAAAGCCCTAAATCCTCTCCCTCTTCAATAGGCATCTCACTGATATCAGCCCCTATGCCATAGTTATACTGTCTTATATTAAGAACATCGGTATAGCCGCCATAAACTAATCTGCCGCCATGATAAGCAACCTGCACATGGAGAAGTATATCGCTTAACGGAATTCCCTGGAATTCAAGTGTATTTAGTATCTGATTAACCATATTTTCAAAAATTGTTTTATCTATAAAGACAACCAAATCACCATAAACATCGGCATAAGAACACAAATTATCATTATCTGGCAGCAGAGAATTAAGACGGCTAACCTCCACTGTATTCATGAATGTAGGCTCTGCTTTGATTTCTTCCAAGGCATCGGCCAGGGATATGCGCCAGCTTAAATCATAGGAAGCTCTCTCTTGAGGAAGAACCACAACTATAAATCCATCTTTTAATATATCAGATATAGCGAAAGTGTAGTACTGGCCTGCGGAAGTCAAGATATCAACCACTAAATCGCTTCCTTCTACGCGGAAATTATTCCTGTCTACGCTCCAGCCGACTCCAACAAACGCATCCATAACCTTATTTGCTTCTCTGCGTAAGGTTGCTTTGAGTTCATCGGTATCAAACATAACTGCTAAATAATTCCCTCTATCCCGCTGCAGGGCCATTAAACCATCGATACTTACTGAAGGTATCCTGAAATCCTCAGGAGCAGTTGGCTCTTGTCCGTCCGGTGTCGGGGTTGGTTCTGGCACTACAGGAATATCAAATGGTCCATTATCAACTCCTGGAATATCAAGCGGGGTCTGAGGAGTTATTGGTCCGCAACCTGTGAGGCAGAATGGCAGAAGTAAAATCCCTCCTATTACCTTGGCTGTTTCTCGTGCATAATCTTCGAAGGTCTTCTCGTCATCAATTACTGCTACGGATGTAGTATATTGAGGTATGGTTAAATCGGGATCTAAGACCATCTGCGTTTTGGCTTTTGTCTGCTGCTTTGTTTGCGTATAATCTCCTATTGAACTTGTAATTAAACCTGCCGTTAGCGGAATAGCCGGCGTATAAACACACACTAAGGCACCTGCGCCGCCACGGGTCTCTTTAAGCGCGAATCCTTCTCCCCAGGAGGTTAAAGAGAGGGTGCCGATTTGTCTTTCCGGCCCGCGTAAATCAGAATCCACTTTAGCAAAGAATGTTTTTAAAGGATATGTCCCGGGGATTGTTCCGGGGAAAGTACCGGTAACCTGGGTAAAATCAACGAGCGGCCAGTAATAGTCGCCTCCTTGTGTTTCCTTTATGCCGCCAATGGTCATACCCAGCAGAACTGCAGTTTCTTGAGAAACAACCAATTTAGCAAATAAATAGTCTTCATCAGCCAATCCTTGTCTTGCAGTATCAAATAGAGATTTATTTATTTTTAAAAGTGCGCTGCCATCATGATAATCAGTAATCTCAATAATCATGCCATCGGGAATACTGTTACCCAGGCCGTCTTGAGAGGTCCAGGTGTCAATTTCAACTGAGGTAAGGGTTCTTTCAGGGCCTCTTAAGTCAGAATCTCTTAAGCCAAAGAAGCTGTTGAGTTGATAGTTACTAGCCTGGAATCCCGGGATGCTCGGGCGCACCTTGGTAAAGTCAATTTCAGGATAATAGTAGCCGTCAGCTGCCCTTGTGCCCCTGATAGAGGCAAGGGTGATACCCAGGAGCACTGAATCATTTGCATTCAGGATTAATTTAAAGTAGACATAGTCATTGTTATCTAATTCAGGGTCAACAATGGAAGCCTCAAATGTGGCTGCATGAATCTTGGCAATCATGCGGGCATCATAGTTATAGTTAAAGAGGGCTGTGAGGTTAGGCACCTGGCTGTCCAGGCCGTCTTGAGAGGTCCAGGTGTCAATTTCAACTGAGGTAAGGGTTCTTTCAGGGCCTCTTAAGTCAGAATCTCTTAAGCCAAAGAAGCTGTTGAGTTGATAGTTACTAGCCTGGAATCCCGGGATGCTCGGGCGCACCTTGGTAAAGTCAATTTCAGGATAATAGTAGCCGTCAGCTGCCCTTGTGCCCCTGATAGAGGCAAGGGTGATACCCAGGAGCACTGAATCATTTGCATTCAGGATTAATTTAAAGTAGACATAGTCATTGTTATCTAATTCAGGGTCAACAATGGAAGCCTCAAATGTGGCTGCATGAATCTTGGCAATCATGCGGGCATCATAGTTATAGTTAAAGAGGGCTGTGAGGTTAGGCACCTGGCTGTCCAGGCCGTCTTGAGAGGTCCAGGTGTCAATACGCACATCTGCTATATGGCTTACCGGACCGATTAAATCTGATTTATCCTTGCCAAAAAATGCCTCTAACTCATAAGTGCCGCTGACAAATCCTTCCACATTTTCTCTAATATTAGTGAAGTCAAGTTCAGGATAGTAGAAGAACCCTTCCTGCGCATTACCTGCCAGCGAACCCAAGATATTTGCTTTCCTGATACCGATAAATACTGTATCATCCGCACTTAACACTAACCTAAAGAAGATATAATCTTCAGGATTTAACCCGGCACTTGCAGCATCAAAGTCAGCCTGCTTTATCTTCAGTATCATCCTTGCATCATAGTTATCATTCCATATCGCTACCACACTAGAGGCATCTAATCTATTCGATAAAGCAGGTACAAACTCTAACGTATTCACCTGCGTATCTCCTAAATCTACATCCTCTGATGGTATTGCTCCCAGGATTGACAACTCCACCTTTGCGCTATAACTGCCCAACGGCGCCTTGGTTCTATACCCCTTCTCTACGCTAAGTTTATTGAAATCTATCCAAACTCCTACTGTTTCACTGCCGGTTGCTTCTCCCGGATGATAGCCGATTTTCTTTAAATCCTCAACGGTAACATACATTCCAAATGCAGATGCGCCATCTTGATATGTGAAAGAAAGATGAACGCTAATCTCTTCGTCAGTAATTCCGCTGAATACGCTCTTTACCTGAGTCACTAATGTATCCAGTGCGCGTTGATATAGTAAGGTTATGGCAAAAGCATCATCATTATTATTAATGATCGCATTATTGAATACTAATCCCTCTGGCTTGGGCAAATAACTGGTTAGATTTTCAACGGCTATATTACCTATTATAGTAGGCTCTGACTGGGATTCTTCATCAAACCCGCCTAAGGATATACGCCAGCTCAATTCATGGTTGCCTATCTCCTGGGGCAGTACCACAACCATAAACCCATCTTCTAAGACATTGCGTACAGAGTTATATCTGTGCGTGCCTGCGGCGGTTATCATATCCACCATCAAATCGCTTCCTTCCACACGGAAATTACTCCTATCCACGCTCCAGCCAAGCTCAACAAAGGCATCCAAGACCTTATTCCCCTCCCTGCGTAACGCTGCTTTGATATCATCTGTATCAAACATTACTGCCGGATAATTTCCTTCATCCCATTGCAGAATCTCTAAGCCATCAATCTGTACTGACGGTATTCTGAATCCTTCGGCAGGCGGCGGCTCTTGACCGTCCGGTGTCGGAGTTGGCTCCGGTACTTCAGGTATAGGAGGTACTTCATCGGTAATTCCTGGAATATCAAATGGCGTCTGAGGAGTTGCCGGGCCGCATCCCGTAAGGCAGAACGGTAAGAGTAAAATCTTTCCTATTACTTTCGCCACATCTCGCGCATAATCCTCAAAACTCTTTTCTTCAGCTGCAGATGAATCATTGGTTTCTTCTTGGGATTCACTTGATTGTGGTAATGATAAAGATGGCTCAACAACTTCATCTCTATCGTCCTTAAATAATGCTGCATTCAACTTTCTTGCCAGGGCAAAATATTTAGCTGCTCCAGCCTCATCGCTTAATCTTGTATAAGTAAGGGCAGTATTATAATAAGCCAAGGCTAAATTCCCATT
>JAQUAH010000086.1 GCA_028687345.1 Candidatus Omnitrophota bacterium
CCTGGTGCTTGACTTGGTTTATTCTAAAATAAGCGAAAACAGAATTGACATCAATGATGATGTTGACCTTTTTGGTATGAATGCCAACTATGCTTTGGATAAAAATACTACAATTGAAGGTTATTTTTGGGAGAGAAGAAGAGCGAAAGCTGGCGTAGGCGCAGTTGGACCTGAGACTCAGGAATCTCACACTGATACCACCAGGACAATTGGTGCCCGTGCACAATACAGCGGAGTAAAAAATCTCATTGTGGGTTTAGAGGGTGCCTACCAGTTTGGAAAAAGGGTGAATGCTAATGCTACACTCTATCCTGATGATGTATTGAATGATGGTGGATATCGTAGAAGAAAAGCTTACGCAATACAGCTTACTTCTCAGTATAACCTTTCAGAGTTGATTACTACAATGGAGCCAATGGCAGGTTTTAATTACACCTTATTGTCTGGCGACCCCTATCGCAGCAGGAATAAGATTTTCCGCGGTTGGGATCCTATGTATGAGAACCAGACAGGCGGAACACTCTTCAACAAGATTTTAGGTTATTCCAATGCTCAATTATTTAATGGGAAATTTTCCATTAAACCTATGGAAGACCTAAAGCTTGTAGTTGATTATTATTACCTCAGGTTGATGAAAGCTTATCGTGATGATGGTCCTATTCAACCTACCGGAGTAGTCTTAACTGGTGTAGTAGGTGATCCGACCTATCACATGGTACCCGGAAAAAAGAGCCTGGGTAATGAAATTGATGCAGCTTTAATTTATGATTACACTGAAGATGTGCAGTTTGGCTTGGCCATGGGTTGGTTTATACCCGGCGGTGCATTTCATGAAGAAAATGATAAGACTGCCAGCCAGGTTATCGGTTCAATGAAGGTTACTTTCTAAGACAACTTATGTAAGCATCAAAAACCCTCGGGGGAGCAATCCCCCGAGGGTTTTTTATTGTTTAGTTCAAAGTATTCATAACAAGCACAATCATTACCGCCTCATTATTAAAAAACCTCTCAGATTTTAGGTAAAATGCTTTCTGACTTGATAAATTTCCTTAAATGAGTATAATAAAGAAAATATAAACCATGAACTATCCACCATGAACTAACTATGCTATATCTTGCCATAATCTTCCACATGCACCAGCCGTATTACGAGAATCTCTTTACTCACGAGACCCAGATGCCCTGGGTGCGGCTGCATGGGGTCAAGGATTACCTGGATATGCTTACAATCCTGGAAAAATACCCTTTGATAAAGCAGACCTTTAACCTTGTGCCGTCTCTCTTGGAGCAACTCGAAGATTATGTCGGTTGCAGAGTAAAAGACACGTTTCTGGAGCTTTCTTACAAGCCGGCCCAAGAATTAACCTACCAGGAGAAGGCGTTTATCCTGGAGAATTTTTTCTCCATTTTCAAAGAAAAGGTTATCTCAACTTTCCCGCGTTATTATGAATTGTATATAAAAAGGCAAAGAAAAATAGAATTTAATACGCAGGATTATCTGGATTTACAGGTTTGGTTTAATCTCTCCTGGATAGACCCGTATTTCAGGGAGAATTATCCTGAATTGAAAAATATTGTCAGCAAGGCAAGATTCTTTACGGAAGAGGAGAAGAGGGAGGTTTTAGATAAACAGATTAAAATTTTACAAGATATTATCCCTACTTATCAGAAATTTATCGGCACAGGGCAAATAGAATTAAGTATAAGTCCTTATTACCATCCTATTTTACCTTTACTATGCAACACTAATATTGCTAAAGAGGCTAACACTAAGACAATTTTACCAAAGATAGGCTTTAGCTATCCGCAGGATGCCAAGGCGCAAATTGATGAAGCAATAAGTTTTACAAAAGAACGGTTCCAGATAAATCCGGCAGGCATGTGGCCATCTGAGGAGTCTGTTAGCGAGCATATTTTGCCTTATATAATTCAAGCCGGTATAAACTGGATTATTACTGATGAGGCGATCCTTTTTAAATCTTTAAAGAGAAAAAAGCGGGATACCCGTCTTTTGTATCAGCCGCATCTTTTAAGGAGAAAAGACGGAGATTTAAATATAATCTTTCGCGATAGAAACCTTTCGGATTTAATCGGCTTTGATTACTATAACAGGAAGACGGAAAATGCTGTGGCAGACTTTATACAGCATTTAAAGAATATACACGATGTTTTTTACAAAGAAGATTTGTTGGTTACTGTGGCCATGGATGGCGAGAATGCATGGGAATATTATACAAATGACGGCCATGATTTTTTGAATTTGCTTTATGAGAGGCTGTCGCTTTCTAAGTTTCTTAAAACCACAACCGTGAATGAATACATAAAAACACACCCTGCAAAATCAAGGATTAAGCGCCTTTGCGCCGGTTCCTGGATATATGCAGAATTTGGAAAATGGATCGGCAATCCTTACAAAGTGCGCGCCTGGGAAATTTTAAGCCTGGCCAGAAAAGAATTGGATTCTCTCCTGGCCAATCACTCTTTGAGCGAAGAAAAAATAAAGCTGGCTTTTAAGCAAATGTATATCTGCGAAGGAAGCGACTGGTTCTGGTGGTATGGCGAAGACCCTGATGGAGGTTTTGACAGGCTCTTTCGCATGCACCTGGCAAATTTTTATGCCATAATTGACAAGGACGCCCCCGATTACCTTAAAAAACCGCTGCAACCCTGAAAAGAATAATAACATATTGACAGACAAAGAGTTTTGTGTTATAAGTGAGCAATAAGTTATGAGTTTTTTGTTAGAAATAAGACTACTGAAGCTCTTGACTTATGTCTAGGCTGGCAGAATTTTAGTAGACTCTATAAGTCATCTGCTCATTAAATGGATAAGAAGGATATTTACGAGCACTTAGCAAAAATTTATCTTGACGCCTCTTCAAAGAAAGTAAAGAAGACAAGGGGAGGGCACCCGAAACTCTTCAAGAATATCCTCTTAATAGGTATCCCAGTCAGTATATTCTTAAGCATTAGCTTATTTACTCTCTTTTCTAAAAGCAGGCCCTTTAATTCGCAAATTACGCTTGTACTCCTGCCAGATGCTGCAAAAATAAATTTTAATTTTGACCCCGCCAAGAAAGAAACCTACTCCCTGGATTTAAAGAAGTTAAATTTATCCCGCTTTAGGGCCCTGGGTTTTTCCGTAAAGAAGACAAATTACCAGGATCCTATATCGCTGCGGATTGAATTTATTAACAGCTTTAAGGAAAAATCAGAAGTTTATTTGAAAACACTTCCCCCTAAATGGCAGGATTTTAAGATAGCCCTGTCTGAATTCAAAAAGATAAGCGATTGGTCGGAAATTACCAACCTTACTTTTACTGTCGAGGAATGGAATGTCCGGCAGAAGAAGGGGGTTGTTTATATTGATAATGTGAGGCTTTTAAAATAAGTGAGCGTAAAAGAGCGGCATAAGTCATCTGCTCATTGAAGAAAGGAGAGGGAGAATGCGCATTATATCTATCACAAATCAAAAGGGAGGTTGCGGCAAGACTACCACAGCAATAAATTTAGCCGCGTCTTTAGCTACCAATAACCGTAAGGTCCTGCTGATAGATTTGGATCCTCAAGCGCATGCAACCTTAGGCTTGAATATTAAAGCCTATTTAAGCGTCTACAATGTCCTTTCCAGATTAACCAATAAGAAGGCAAAACTGCAAGATATTATTCAAAAAGTGGGAGAGAATTTTGACCTTGCGCCTTCTAATATAATTTTAAGCACCCTGGAGCAGGAGCTGGCAGGTGAAATCGGCAGGGAGTCACGGCTCTGCGATACGCTGGATGATTTTGGAGGCCTCTACGATTACATTTTAATTGACTGCCCGCCCAATCTGGGTATTTTAACTATAAATGCCATACGCGCGTCTAATGAGGTAATCGTTCCTGTGGAAGCCAGCAGGTTTTCCCTGGAAGGACTTGACCAGCTGATGTCTATTGTGGATTTAGTGAAAGACAGGCTTAGCCATGAAGTTTCCTCTAGAATACTAGTCACAAATTTTGATTCGCGCCTTAGGCATTCTTTTAAATTACTTGCGCGGATAAAGTCGGATTTCAAAAACAAATTGTTCAGTAATATAATCCATGTCAACGTGAAGCTAAAAGAGGCGCAGAACGAAGGCACGCATATCTTTAATTATGACAAATATTGCCGCGGAGCAAAAGACTATTTTTCTCTTGCCCGCGAGATTATTATGCAGGAGAAGGTATCTACGCCGTCTTTGGCGCTGGAAGAGAAGATGAATGAGCTGCTCAAAGAGAACCTGCCTAAATTAAATGAAATTGTTTTTTCAGTGCAGGCGCCAGAGGCAAAAGAGGTATACCTGGCAGGAGATTTTAATGACTGGAAACTGGATAGTTCAAGCCAAATGCATTTTGATAACGGCGTCTGGAGAAAAAGAATGAATCTAGGCCAGGGTAAGCATCGTTATCGCTTCGTGATAGATGGAAAGTGGATTGAGGATATTAACAATCCGGTCAAGGAAATGAATCCGTTTGGCAGCACAGATTCGTTGATTGAGATTTAGCTTAAAAGGCGCGCAAAAAAAGGATAGATTGAGTTTATGGCCGATATATTTAGCGAGAAAGATATTCACGAGGGTAAATTTTTTGCGGTAATTTCTTATATATGCTTCCTTTGCATAGTAAGCCTGGTCTTAAAAAAGGATAACAAATTTGCCCTTTACCATGCCAAGCACGGACTGGTCCTTTTTGTATTTGAAGTCGCCTGCTTTATCCTGTCTATAATCCCTATCTTGGGCTGGATAATCAGTGTGTTTGGGCTGGTTTTATTTATGCTCGTTTCCTTATGGGGGGTCCTGCAGGCATTAATGGGTAACTGTAGCCGTATCCCCATAGTTTCAGATATTGCCGAGAAGATAATTCTTTAATTTATTACGCAGCAAGAAGCACCCATTGAAGGGAAGGAGGTGCCCATGCCTTTAAAGAAAAAAAGACCCAAGAAAAGATTAACAAAAAAGAGGGCAATAAAAAGAAAGGCACAGAAGAAAAGGCCGCTTAAAAAGAAACCTCTGCGCAAGAAAATAATAGCTGTCAGAAAAAAAGTCGGCAAAAAGGAAAAAGAGAAAGTAATCGGAATAGTTACGCATTATTTTCCTAAAGTAAGGGCAGCCGTGGTGAAATTAAAGGCGCCCCTGCTTGCAGGTGACAGAATCAGGGTGAAGGGGCATACTACGGATTTTACTCAAACCGCAACATCCTTGCAGATTGACCGGGTCCCTATAAATTCTGCCCAAAAGGGCCAGGAGATAGGTCTTCTGGTAGATTCCCGTGTCAGGCAGCACGATAAGGTCTATAAAGCATAAAAACTTCAACAAAGGGATAATTACATGAAATACAGATGCCAGATTTGCGATAGGGATATCGATGATTTTGTCAGTATCAGCCATGTAAAAGCTGAAGAGTATCTTATGGATTTAATCAGGCGTGACCATCCTGAGTGGAAAGAAAATAAGAAAACCTGCCATAAATGCATCGAATATTACCGTAAACTCGTAAAAGACGCAGAGATTTGATTTAATCAAGGACGGTTCTGACATTATCGTATTTCCTTCAGAACCGTCCAGGCTTGCTTTGGTTATAGCAAGCTTTTTAGATAGATATTTATGGATAAGTATTCATAATAAATGGCAGGTTAAAAATAAGTAAAACTAAGTAAGAGCCTCATATATTGGGTGAAAATCAGGGTAAAACCTTTGGATTCAGGTGGATAAATGCAGAATAAGGGACGGCCAAAAAAATACAGAATAGTGCGTATGGACCCTAAAATTAACCAGTTTAGCCCACGGGGTAAGCCGGGAAGGCCAAATGAGCATAATCTGAGCATGGAGGAATTTGAGGCTCTGAGGCTGGTAGATTACATGGGTTTTTGCCAAAAAGAAGCTGCAAAATCCATGCATATTTCCCAGCCGACTTTTAGCCGGATCTTAAAAAGGGCGCGCAAAGTCATTGCAAATTGCCTAATAAACGGAGCAATAATAAAGATTCAGGGTGGTCATTATGTGATTAGTACCCGCCAGGAAATCCCCGCCAAAGAGCTTCCGCAGACCGCACAAGGCAGATAAATCGGTATTCTTAATAACTAATTTGGGCTATTTGGGATATATTGCTAACTTCCTATAATGTATCTTATGTTAACTTGAGCATATAATAAAAATATCTATAACCCATTGTTGGATAATAAGTTAGGTTATATTGGTATTTTCCTGTGGAAAAGGCAGATTTGATTTACTCTGACTTACTTATTCTTTTTAAGGCTGACATTTAGAAACAGAAACTTACTTTATCTGACAGGCCGGATTGGCAGGATATTTCCAGGGTTTTTGTTTTTAGTTCGTTGCTATAGGTTGAGTATTTCCTGGGATTAGTGCAGGTATAAAGCATTAGCCGGGTTTTTAGAAAGTCCTCCCTGCTTAATCCTTTCTTTAGAGTTTCCAAAACACCCCAACGGGGGTTAAGTTTATCAACATAGATTTTGGCCAAATTAAGGCCTTTAAGGCCCTTAAAAATTCCTTCTAAATTGGCCGGTGTATCTGTAAATTCAGGTATTAATGGCCCTAAAAATACATAGGTTTCTATACCCTGATTTTGAGCTTTTCTTAGTGTATTCAGCCGTTCTTGGCTGGTTGAGGCATATGGCTCCAGGGCTTTTTGCAGCCTTAAATTCATAGTGGTTATGGTTATCCCTAAACTACCGGTTTTATAAGCCCCCATAAGGTCAAAATCCCGCGAAATCAGGCTACTTTTAGTGAGGATGGAAACGCTAACGCCTGCCTCAAGAAGCAGTTTTAAGCAGGCCCTGGAAAGCTTGTATTTTGCCTCTAACGGTTGCCAGCCATCACACACAGAGCTCATGAATACTTCTTTTGGCGAGCTGATTTTTTGCATCTCTTTAGCCAGGGTTTGCGCTGCGTTGACTTTCACATCTACAAAATTACCCCATTCTTCGGGCCGGTTCTTGAACTTTTGCATATATCTTGCATAACAATACAGGCATCTGTGTGTGCATCCTACATAGCAATTCAGGGTAAAGTCAGCCAGCATTGATTTGTTAAGGATGGCTTTACAGTCAATTTGCCGTATTTTAAGCATAGAATTAAGAAAGAATTATTCCGATTCGGGATAAAAAGTTTGAGGTTTTAAAGCGCGGAGAGAAAGAAAAATTACTTAGATTGATCCAAATCCAGCATCTTAGTGGCGCCGTGTATGGTCTGTAATGTTGGTTTTGACAGAGAAGACATCTTGTCAGTAACCTGGCCTATGCGCTCACAGTAGTTCTTTATGGTCTCTAACCTGCTTTTTATGTTATCTGGAAGGGGCTTGCCTGAGGCTTCAGA
>JAQUAH010000087.1 GCA_028687345.1 Candidatus Omnitrophota bacterium
GGTACTTCGCCAGACACCCCGTAATTATAGTTTTGCCTACGCCGGTATCTGTGCCGGCAATAAATATCGCCTTTGCACGGAGTTTCATTTCACGCCCCGACAAAAGAAAACCTGATAAGTAGCATTCATTTGTTTTGTATCTGTGCAGGAAAATTTATTTAAATAAATCTCTTCTAGCCTCTTTAAGATTCTTGGCGTAAACAAAAATTTCCGGCCAATCCCGCTTCCATTTATTCCGCTGTGCTTGATTTTATTTAACATATCGCTGAGGCAAAAAAAAGACTCTTGAAAAGCAGTTTCTTTTATTTCCACCTCTTTAAAGTCCTGATTAAGGATATCTTCAAGCCTTTCCTTTGCCACAAAATTATCGGCAGTAATTGATATATTCTTAAAAAGGCTCTTTACAGACATATTTAATTCCCAAAATGTGCGCGGGCCAAATACTGAGAATAAAATAAAGCCATTTTCTTTAAGCAGCTTCTTATATTTTGCCAACGCTGCCTGTAAATCTTCAAGCCACTGGAAGCAGGCATTGGAGGTAACAAGGTCGAAACTCTCCCCTAAATCAATCGTCTCTGCGTCCCCCAGGATAAACTCAATTCTTTCGTCTTTAATTTTCTTGGCTGCCACTTGTATCATTTCCCTAGATATATCTATGGCCTTGATAGCTGAATCAGGGAATCTCTCTCTTAAGAAATATGTATAATTTCCGGTTCCGCAGCCAAGCTCCAAGATTTTATTGATATTGTTTTCTCCTGTCATCTCTAAGAGCGCTAAGGCCGCCTGTCTTTGCACTGCGCAATAGCGGTCGTAAGTATCGGCGTATCTTGAAAAATTCCTGATTATAGCTTTCTTATCCATCTTTGAATCTTTCTAAAAAGTTATGATTTAAAAATGGCATATGCCCTGCATCAGGCATAATAATAAATTTTTGGTTAGTCAGCGAACTTTTAATCTCCTCTATCTCCTTAACCGGCGCTATCCTGTCAGCTGAACCGTGAAAAACTCTCAGTTTCTTTATTGAGGCAAGAGTTTTAATATCTATATATGCCTTAGAAAAATAATCCAGGCCGGATATTAAATCTTCCATGCTCATCTTTCCAAGATAATCTCTTAAGAGGTGCCTCCTGAACCAGGAGAGCTCTTTTTTCTCGGCACCAGAAAAACACTCCAGATAAAACTTATAAAGATATGCCTTTTTACTTTCTTTAAGCTTGCGTCTTACATTTTCTAATGTTTTAGAGTCAAATCTTTTGCGGATGCCTAATAAGATAACTTCATCTATCCTGTCAGGATTTTTTAAAGCGAAATCAACTGCCAGGAACCCGCCCAATGACCAGCCGAAAAGCGAAACCCTGTTTATCGAATTTTTATTCAAAACCAGCGATAAACCAGCATTAAAGCCAAAGGGATTCAATTTTTCGGGGAGTATGTAATTATAGTCCAACTCTAAACTGCCGAATATTCTACGGTCAGTTGCCCAACCTGGGATTAGGACAATATTTCTTTTAAAACCCCTGTCCATTAATTTAAATTGCGAGGCTTGCGATATCATTCAGAAGTTTTGTTAAGATTTCTTTATTGTGATAATAAGTTAAGGAAAGCCTTATGCGCGCCTCTCCTCGGGGAACCGTCGGTGGCCTGATCGGCGCGGCCCAATAGCCTTTTCCCTGAAGCCCTGCTGCAAATTCTATTGTCTTGGCATTGTCGCCTATAATCAAAGGGATTATCTGCGAGGCGCCCTTTACCTTAAAACCCTTCTCCTTTAATCCGGTTCGTAGGTTTTTTGCTAACTCAAGGAGAGTGGTTCTGCGGAAAGGCTCTTGCTCTATTAAATCAATACTTGCTAAATTACAGGCGGCGACTGCCGGAGGAAGTGCCGTAGAATATATAAAGCCCCTGCAGGTATTAATTAAATATTCAACGACGCTTCTTGAGCTGGCCAGATACGCACCAAAACTGCCTAAGCCCTTGCTAAACGTGCCCATAATAAAATCTGTTTCCCCCTCCAGGCCCTCTTCTTCAACCACGCCGCTTCCCCTTTTGCCGAATATTCCTGTGGCATGGGCCTCATCAACAAAAATCTTACAGTTGTATTTTTCCTTTAATCCTACCAACTCCTTCAAAGGGGCCTTGTCTCCATCCATGCTAAATATCCCTTCAGTAACTATCAGGGCCTGCTTAAATTTGGCTCTTTCTTTTTGAAGCATTGATTCAAGATGTCCTGTGTCATTGTGCAGGAAACGGAAAAATTTTGCGCCGGAGAGGATTACCCCGTCAATAATACTGGCGTGGGTTAACTGGTCAAGGAATATACAGTCTCCTTTGCCGTAAAGCGAACTTATGATTCCAACATTTGCCTGATAACCGGAATTAAAAAACAGGGCTGCTTCTTTATTTTTAAATTTAGCTATTTTTTCCTCTAACTGATGAAATAATTCAGAATCCCCGCTCAAAAGACGCGATGCAGAACTGGATGTGCCAGATTTAGCCAATGCCCTAATGCTTTCTTCTATAAGCCTGGGGTGGTTTGATAACCCTAAATAATCATTGGAAGAAAAATCAATATATTCTCTTCCCTTAAAAAATATCCTGCCTTTATTACGTAATGAGGCAGGCCTTAAAACCCTCAGTAACCCTTTTTGCGCTTGCACCTTGAGGAATTCTTCTATCTGCGCCATAATTCTATTATTTCTTTAGCCAGTTTCCAGTCCTCATCAATGCTTCTTCCCTTTATGGTTAAATATCCCCCGATAAGCATCCCGTTTGCTCCGGCCATAAAAGCCATCCCCTGAAAATCCCTCAGGATGGATTCCCTGCCCGCAGCTATTTTGATAATTTTATCCTTTAATATAATTCTAAAAATGGCTATCGTCTTTACTGCTTCGGTGCAGGAGAGGGTTTTGATAGATTCAAAAGGAGTCCCCTTTATAGGGACTAATATATTTATCGGCACTGAATCCACATTTAACTCTTTTAGGCAAAGCGCCATTTCAACCCTATCTTGTATGGTCTCACCCATGCCGATTATTCCTCCGCTACAGACTTCAAGGCCCTCAGCTTTCGCAGCCCGTATTGTATTTATTCTCTCCTGAAATGTATGCGTAGTAACAATATTTGGGAAATTCCCGGGAGAGGTCTCAATATTGTGATGGTAACGGGTGAGGCCTGCCTCTTTCAATAATTTAAACTCCTCTTCACCAAGGGCCCCCAAGGAGGCGCACATCTTAATCCCGAATTTACCAGTAATTTCAGAAATGGCATCGCAAATTCTATCTAGTTCTTCTTTTGAAAGATTATCACCGCTTGTAACAATATCAAACCTTTCTGCGCCTATGTCTTTGGCGCGCCTTGCCGCCTCAAGCATTTCTTCCTTTTGTTTAAGCGGATAAACAGCTGCTCCTGTCCTGTGTTTGCCTGCTTGGGCACAGAATTTGCAATCCTGGTCACAGAGCCCGGATTTAGCATTCATAATGCTGCATAATTCTAACTTCAGGCCGGCGCACTCCCTCCTTACTTTGTCCGCCTGGGAAATTAATTCAGCCAGCGGCAATTCTAAAAGCGAGCTTATCTCTTTTTTATCCATAATACTCCTGCTAAAATTAACTAAATTCAACTGTCAACTATTTTAATATACCAGGTTTACTATAGCAAGAAATATTAATAAAGTTTTTTTTGCGGATGGCTTGGCTGTTTTTGAGTGAGGGCGTAGAGGCAAGGAGCGGGCACGGTTCCCGCAGCCGGCTCCTAAATTAAAAAATGCATTTATATACGGCCCGGCTGCGGGAGAGCGACGCAGCCTCTCCCGAACGAAGTTTTGCCTCTGCAATAGGCAAAACGAGCGTCCCTGCGAGAAAACAGACAAGACAAACGCAAAAGTTATAATTATTTTTAATTTAGAGCTTATCCGGGTGGGATTAGCGGGCGTGCACTACATCTCCGGCCATTACCTTCTCTATTATGCCGGAATCCTTTCTTACTAATAATCCGCCGTCTGTATCAATATCGACAGCTTCTCCTTCAATGTGCTCTCTCTGACAATATACCTTCACCCTTTTGCCCAATGTGATATTGTACCTGCGCCATTTCTCGATAATAGACTCTGAGCCTTCCTTCTCCAAAAGTAAATAGTTTACTTCGATTTTACGCAGTAACTCCTGCAATAAAGTGATACGGTTGACAAATTCTTTTTTCTGCTCCTTTAAGGAAGTGGCGGCACTAATCAGCATTTTTTTATCGTTATTTACATTTAACCCGATACCGATAATTACGAAATTAATCTCATCTACCGAAGCCACCAATTCGGTCAATATCCCACCCAGTTTCTTTTGGCCGGCTAATATGTCATTCGGCCATTTTATCTGAGTATCAATACCGGTCATCTCTTTTATCGCTTCACAGATGCTCACAGCACTAAGCAATGTAAGCATGGAAGCCCGGGCTGGTAAAACTCTTGGTTTTAAAATCAGGGATAAATATATTCCTTTGTATTTTGGAGAAAACCAATTCCTCCCCAATCTACCCCTGCCCTTTGTCTGGGACTCAGCTAAAACCAAAGTCCCTGACGGATTACCCTTCATCCCTAATTGCATGGCAGTATCCATGGTCGAAGATACGCTGTCAAAATAATAAACTTTTTTGCCTAAAAAATGCGTATTTAATTCTCTGGTTACAGCGTAAGGAAATAGCCTGTCCGGACAGGAATCCAGCCGGTATCCTAAATGGGGAACTGCTACAATTTCATAACCCAGATTTTTAAGTTCCTGTATATGTTTCCATAATGCCTGCCTGGTAACCCCTAAGCGATGGCTTATTTGGTCACCTGAAACATATCCCTGTTTTTTGCTCAAGAAATCTAAAATTTTTTCCTGCATAATCCGCTAATTTAGGTAAATTTTGAACAGGCTTATTTCTTATCGTAAAGAGGAGACATGGCGCGCAGTTTCTCTACAATTTTAGGAAGGTTCTCTAATAAATAGTCGATATCTTCTTCTTTTGTCCATCGCCCAAGCGTAAATCTTAATGACCCGTGCGCTATTTCATGAGAACGACCGATGGCTAAAAGGACATGTGAAGGCTCAAGTGATGTAGAGGTACAGGCAGAACCAGTGGAACAGGCAATCCCCAGCATATCTAAATTAAGTATGATAGACTCACCTTCAATATATCTTATAGAGCAATTAGCATTATTAGGGAGTCTTTTTTCAGGATGTCCGTTAAGGTAAGTTTCAGGAATCCCCTGGGTAATCCCGTTAATTAATTTATCGCGCAAGGCTGCCTGGAATTTTGCCTCTCCTTCCATTTTATCTTGGCACAGCCCTAAAGCCATTCCCAATCCGACTATGCCAGGCGTATTATAAGTAGAGGCGCGTTTGCCTCTTTCCTGGTCCCCTCCGTGCAAGAAACTTTCTATGCGAGTCCCTTTTCTGACATATAAAGCACCTACTCCTTTAGGACCGTAAAACTTATGCGCCGAGAGCGATAAAAGATCGGCATTTAGCTCATTGACATCTACAGGTATATGGCCTACGGTTTGCACCGCATCGGTATGAAAATAAATACTTTTTTCTCTGGCGATTTTTCCGATTTCCCCTATCGGCTGGATTGTGCCGATTTCATTATTAGCATGCATCACAGAAATAAGTATAGTCTTATCGGTAATCGCCTTTTTGACATCCTGCGGGCAAACTTGACCGTATTTATCAACCCCGACATAAGTAACCTTGAATCCTTTTTTTTCTAAGAATTTGCAGGGCTCACTTATTGCGTGATGTTCAATTGCCGAAGTAATAATATGATTCCCTTTTTTTTCTAGTGCCCAGGCGATACCTTTAATTGCCAAGTTATTGGATTCTGTCCCCCCTGAAGTAAAAATAATTTCTTCCGGCTTTGCGCCCAAAAATGAAGCGACTATCTGGCGGCTCTCCTCAATACCCTTCTTTGCTTCTTGTCCGTAAGAATGGATACTGGAGGCATTGCCAAATTTATCAAAGAAATAAGGCTCCATTGCCTTGTAAACTAGCGGGTCGCAAGGAGTTGTCCCGGCATAATCCAAATATACTTTTTTCATCATTCTAACCTCAAATTTCCTTCCTGTCTCTCTTGAACAGCTAAATTCATGCTTCCGCTGCGATAGCCTTCCAAATCTACAGTTATATAATTATAACCCAATTTTTTAAATTTGTCGATTATTGGTTGAGCTTTATTAATCAGGCGCGGGATATCCTGTTTCATCACTTCTATTCTGCATAGGCCATTATAGTGCCTTAACCTTACCTGTTTGAAATCAAGCTTCCTTAAGAATCTTTCGGCCCTATTGATGCGTTTTAAGATTACAGGGGAAATTTTTGTTCCGTAAGGGACCCTTGAAGCTAAACAGGCAAGGCTTGGCTTATCCCAGGTAATTATGCCTAATTTTTTGCTGATTTTGCGTATATCGTTTTTAGAAAGTCCTGCTTCAGCAAGCGGGGAACGGACATTCAGTTCGTTTTTGGCTTTGCTTCCGGGACGGAAATCATCTTTATCCGATATATTACTTGCATCAATCACAAAATTTAACTTTTCCTGCCTGGCAATCTTCTTCAATTTAGCAAAGAGTTCTTTTTTGCAAAAATAACATCTGTTAATAGGATTAGAAGAAAACTTATTATTCCTTAACTCAAGCGTATTGATTATCTTGTGTTTTACACCGTACATTCTTGCCGTATTCTTAGAAAAAATTAATTCCTCTTTCGGATAAGTGGGAGATTTAGCTGTAACTGCCAAAACCCTGTTCTTTAGCACATCCCTTGCTACCTTTAACAAAAAAGTGCTGTCCGCGCCTCCTGAATAGGCCAATAAAACCGAACCCATATCCTTTAATATAGTCTTTAATTTTCCCAATTTATTCATTTAGCGTGCGAATTAATCCTGTTTAGAAATGCACTTCCATGGCGCGGGTAGGACAAACCTTTACGCAAAGCTCGCAGGCGATACATTTATTATCATAAAAATGGACCTTGCGCGTATGGGGGTCAACAACCAATGCTTGGGTAGGACATATTGGAACGCATACACCGCAGTCAGTGCACTTGCTCTCATTGCGTATCACGTCCTGGCTTAAGGGCTGAATTCTTACCCCGCAGGACTCCAGATATTCAATACCTTTATTGAAATTCTCATTCTTTCCCTTTAATTCTAAGACCATCAGGCCCTCTTCCTGCGGGGTAACATAGGCCTTCAGGATGTTAAACTGCAGGTCAAAGTCTTTAACCAGTTTATAAACAATCGGCTGGTCAACTAAACGATGCGGAAAATGTAAAACAATTCTTTTAGAAATCATATTACTTACCTAA
>JAQUAH010000088.1 GCA_028687345.1 Candidatus Omnitrophota bacterium
GTGTTCGCCAAAATTTTTGGTTAGTCCTATAATTTCTATCATAAGTGAAGTCTAAATTTATGGAACGATAGTGAACATAAATTTATGACTGAAGTTATACTTGACATTTTTGTTTCCGCAGAAATTCTCCAAAATGTCAAGTATTAATTCGCACAATAACTTACTCACACTCACCTGCCTAGCTACAGCAAGAGCAGGCAGGTGGTTCGTAAGTTATGTGCTCATTAAGGAAATATAAAATAAAACAGAGCGGTAAAGAAACAGTCAGCTGTAATAATCAGAATAAATGACATGACCACACTACGGGTGGTCGCGCGGCCAACGCCTTCTGCGCCGCCTTCCACGTTAAATCCTTCATGGCAGCTTACAAAAGCAATAATCATCCCGAAGAATATCGTCTTGAATAACCCTGTAAATAAATCCTTGAATAGGAGCGAATCAAAAGTAACGTGTAAATACATGCTGGAAGATATGCCAAGCTTAAACACGCAGATAAGATAACTCCCCAGTATGCCGATTGCATCGGAATATAATGTCAATAAAGGAAGCATAATGCTAAGGGCGATGAATCTTGGCACAATCAGATATTTTATGGGGTTTACCGCAAATGTCTCCAATGCGTCTATCTGTTCAGTTACCTGCATTGAGCCTAATTCAGCAGTAATGGCTGCTCCAACCCTGCCTGCCACGACTAAGGCTGTAATTACAGGCCCTAATTCTCTAACTAAGGATAGCGCCACCATACTGGCTATATAAATCTCAGAGCCTATGCGCTGCATAAAATACGCGGTCTGCAGGGCAAAGATAAAACCAATAAATAAAGATACGAGGGATACTATCGGCAGGCTGTCAAAACCCGCCTTCTTAGCCTGTTCAAAGATGCGGTCTTTCTGAAATGGAGGAGTAAATGACAGATAAATTGACTGGAACGCTAAATTAGCCAATCCTCCCATAAAAGAAAAAAATGAGAGTGTCCTGCGGCCTAAAGTTATAAAAAAGTTATTTATCATACGGATATCTCTGTTAAAATGATTTAGCATGCCTTTATGCAAAAATTAGCTCTTCATTTTTTCGCGTAACCACAACTTTCGAGCCTTCCTTGAACCTCTTGGAGATAATTTCAGAGGCCAGAGGGTCTTCTAAAAATCTCTGGATAGTCCGCTTTAAAGGCCTGGCTCCGAATACAGGGTCAAATCCTTTTTCAATCAGAAAATCTTTTGCCTCCTGGTTAATTTCCAAGGCTATATGCTGCTCTTTAAGCCTCTCTGCCACAAAACCGATTTCTATATCAATGATGCGCTGCAAATCATCTTTGACAAGCGGTCGAAAAACAATGGTGTCATCTATGCGGTTGAGGAACTCAGGCTTAAAAGTGCGCTTTACTTCCTCCAGTAATTTCTCCTTCATCTCCTGATAGGTCACTTCTTCCTTCTGGGTCTTAAACCCCAGCGACCCTGTTCTACGAATCAGCTCTGCGCCCACGTTAGAGGTCATGATAATCACTGTATTCTTGAAATCTACCTTTCTGCCGAAACTATCGGTGAGCCTGCCCTCTTCAAATACCTGCAAAAGAAGATTAAATACATCAGGATGCGCCTTCTCTATCTCATCCAGAAGTATCACTGCGTAAGGCCTGCGCCGAACTTTTTCCGTAAGCTGGCCTCCCTCTTCATAACCTACATAACCCGGAGGCGCACCGATGAGGCGGGATACATTGAATTTTTCCATATATTCCGACATATCCAATTGCAACAGCGCATCTTCGTCCCCGAACATGAATTCAGCCAAGGCACGCGCAAGAAGGGTTTTTCCAACTCCGGTAGGGCCTAAAAATACAAAAGAGCCGATAGGCCTTTTGGGGTCTTTAATGCCGGCCCGGGAGCGGCGCACCGCATGCGCAATTGCAGAGATTGCCTCCTCCTGCCCCACTACGCGTTTATGCAGTTCCTCTTCTATCTTTAATAATTTTTCGCTTTCTTTTTCTTCCAGTCTAATTATAGGTATGCCGGTCCACTGGGAAACAATTTTAGCAATCTCTTCCTCGCCTACCTCAGGCCGCATTTTATCTTTTGCCTGCGACCATTCGCGATTAAGCTGCTCTAATTCCTGGCGCGCTATTCTTTCCTGGTCCCTTAAAGAAGCCGCCTTTTCAAAATCCTGGCTCTTTATAAAAGCCTCTTTTTCTTTCCTTAATGCCTCGACTTTCTCCTCTAATTTCTTTATGTCAGGAGGGACAATCAAAACATTAAGGCGCGCCCGGGAACCTGCCTCATCAATTAAGTCAATGGCCTTATCCGGAAGAAACCTTCCTGAGATATAGCGGTCTGATAACTTTGCCGCTGCCTCTAAGGAATCGTCGCGGAAGGTAACCCGGTGATGCGCCTCATATTTATCGCGCAGGCCTTTTAATATCTCAACGGCCTGCTGCACTGTTGGTGGCTCAACCATAATAGTCTGGAACCTGCGCTCCAAGGCCGCATCCTTTTCAATATATTTTCTATATTCGTCCATGGTAGTTGCACCGATACACTGCATCTCTCCGCGTGAAAGTGCCGGCTTTAAAATATTTGAAGCATCAATTGCGCCTTCTGCTGCGCCTGCGCCTACCAGCGTATGCAATTCATCGATAAAGATAATCACGTCCTGCGAACGCTTTATTTCTTCCATCACTGCCTTGATTCTCTCTTCAAACTGACCGCGGTATTTTGTGCCGGCAACCATAAGAGCCAAATCTAAAACAATCATGCGTTTATTCCTCAATATCTCCGGGACATTCCCCGCTACGATTGCCTGCGCCAGGCCTTCAACGATAGCAGTTTTTCCCACTCCTGCCTCGCCAAGCAAAACCGGATTATTCTTGGTGCGCCTGCTTAATACCTGAATCACGCGCTCGATCTCCTGATGCCGGTCAATTACAGGGTCTAATTTATTTTCCTTGGCTAATAAAGTTAAATCACGGCCAAAAGCATCCAATGCCGGTGTTTTAGTCTTGGCTTGCTGGCTCTGCCCAAAACTCGGTAGCGCTGAACCCAAAAGCTCCATTACCTCATTTCTCACCGTATTCAAATCCAGCCCCAGGTTTAACAAAACTTGAGAAGCTATGCCTTCTCCTTCACGGATAAGCCCTAAAAGTATGTGCTCTGTGCCGATGTAATTATGCCCCAAAGAGCGCGCCTCTTCAGCTGCCAATTCCAATGCCTTTTTCGCGCGCGGGGTAAAGGGTATATCTCCGATAATCTGCGTAGTCGGCCCCGGCTGCACTAATTTCTCAATCTCAAGGCGTATATTCTCTAAAGAAACTCCCAGTTTCTGCAAGACCGCTGCTGCTACGCCTTCCCCTTCACGGATAAGCCCTAAAAGTATGTGCTCTGTGCCGATGTAATCGTGATTGAAACGTCTGGCTTCCTCTTTAGCCAGAATAATTACTTTTCTTGCCCGCTCTGTAAAACGATTGAACATAGTTGCCCCCTATGATAAATTTAACTTATTCCTGATTAACTCTGCCCGCTTAACATCCCGTTCGATAGAAGTAAGTTTCTTATTCTCGGTTTTTTGTAAATGTGCCGGCAGGGTTATGATAAACAACTCATTTATCCTGCGCCGGTCTATATCCTTGATTATTCCAAGGTCAGCCCCCAATCTCACCATGGATAAAAGCTCTATTGTTTCCTGGCTTGAGATTATGTGGGCGCTACGCAGGATTCCAAGACTGCGATTAATCCTGTCCTCTAAAACCGCCTGGTTCTTGGAAAACATCGCCTGCCTTGCCTGATTCTCCTGCTCGATAATCTGGCGAATCAACCCGGTAAGGTTATCGATAATGCCTTCTTCGCTATGGCCCAAAGAAACCTGATTTGAAATCTGGAAGAAATTCCCGCTTGCCTGAGTGCCTTCCCCGTATAGCCCGCGCGTAGTAAAACTTAATTTGGAAATCGCAGCCAATACACGGTCAATCTGACGCGTTATTACCAGCGCCGGCAAGTGCAGCATCACTGAACCGCGCATGCCTGTGCCCGTATTGGTAGGGCAAGCCGTAAGATACCCCCAGTCCGGTAAAAACGCAATGCGCAGCTCTTTAGCCAGGCTATCGTCAATTTTGTTGATGATGTTCCAGGCCTCAAATAGATTAAAGCCTGATTGCATAACCTGCATCCTGATGTGGTCTTCCTCGTTAATCATAATGGTCAGCACTTCATCTTCATCAATGACTATTGCCTTGTTATCTGCCTTCTGGGCATGCTCTATGGACATCAGGTGCCTTTCAATCAAAAATTGCTTATCCAGGCTATCGATATCGCTTAACTTGAAGACGGTTGTCGGTTTTAAATAATCTATTCTTTGTATTGCCTCTTCAATCGCCTTTAATACCTGTTCGCTCTGTTTTTTATTCCCCCAGTGCGGAAAAGGAAGTTTATCTATATTCCTGGCCAGGCGTACGCGGCTTGAGATTACAATATCCGAATGAGGGCCTGTGCCTTTCAACCACTCGCTTGTATGATTTAGCAGGTCATTTAGTCCCATCTTTTTCCTCTGTGTCATTACTGTGCTCTTGTGAGAATTTTCTTTCCAGCTCTCTGATCTGATCCCTGATCTTTGCCGCTTCTTCAAATGCCTCCTGCTCAATTGCCTTCTGAAGGCTGTTGCGCAGGTCCTGCAGGTCTATCTTTTTCTTCAAAACCTTAGTAACTTTTAGCGGAGACTTACCCATATGCTGATTGGAACCGTGAATCCTTTTCAATAACGGCCCCAGGTATTTCTTAAATGAAGTGTAACATTCACCGCATCCGAGCCTGCCGATTTTCTTGAAATCTGCGTGCGTGAGCCCGCAGTTGGAGCATTTAAGCGAAATGGATTCTGCTTCTTTAGCGGGTTTTTCAAATTCTGCCAAACCGGCTAAAAGGTCGCTTAAGCCAAACTGCTGCTCCATCTGTGCGCTCTTCTGGCGCGCGCAATCTTCGCAAAGATGCAGTTCATTCATCTGCTCATCGATAATCTCGGTCAGGTGTACGGTTGCCTGGTTTTTACCGCAGACATCGCATAACATGGTTAATATCTGACTCCTTCTTTCTTAGTCAGCTCCTTAAATTTCTTTATCAGGTTTAAGGTGATTTTCCCCGGTTTTCCCGTACCTATAGTCCGGCTATCCACCATTACCACAGGGATAATCTGCGCTGCTGTGCCGGTTAGAAAGCACTCGTCAGAAATATATACTTCATGACGAGTAATTACGTGTTCATGCACGGGGATTTTATTTTTTCGCGCGATTTCTAAAACCGTATCGCGGGTAATCCCCCTTAAAGTACCCATGCATTGCGGAGGCGTGTAAAGGTGATTGCGCTTCACAATAAAAATATTATCTCCGGTACACTCTGCCACATAACCTAAAGCATCCAGCATAATCGCCTCATCAAACCCGGCATTTACAGCCTCCATTTTTGCTAAGATATTATTGAGGTAGTTCAATGATTTTATCTGCGGGTTCAAGGCCTCAGGAAGATTCCTCACTGTGGGCACGGTAATAATTTTCAATCCCTCCTTATAGAACTTATCAGGGTATAAAGCTATCCTGTCGGCGATAATGATAACCGTAGATTTTCCGCGGCATTTGCGCGGGTCAAGGCCCAAATCCCCTTCCCCGCGGGTAACTATAAGCCTGATATAGGCATCATTCAAATTATTCTGTTTTAAGGTCAGGATAACTGCCTTGACAATCTCTTCCTTAGTCATGGGCATGCTTAGCATTATGCTCTGGGCTGATTCAAAAAGCCGCTCAATATGCTCCCTTAATTTAAAAACCAGGCGGCTATAAGAACGTATGCCCTCAAAGACTCCGTCACCATAAAGAAGCCCGTGGTCAAAAACTGAAATCTTGGCGTTTTCCTTATCGTAAAACTTTCCGTTAATATAAACCTTCATTTATTATCCTCCTCGTCCCGTCCTGTATTAGTTTACTAAAACACCGTCCTTTAAATGATATATCTTATCGGCAACTTTAGCCAATTCTAAATTATGCGTCACCAATACTACAGTCATCTGGTTTTCCAGGTTTATTTTCTTTATCAGGGAAATTATTTCCTCCCCGGTTTCAGTATCCAGGTTTCCCGTGGGCTCATCGCAAAGTAATAAATCTGGCCTATTGAGCAGGCCGCGTACAATTGCTGCTCTCTGTTTTTCGCCTCCTGAGAGCTGATTAGGGAAATGCGTAGCCCTGTTATCCAATCCTGCATCCCCTAATAGTTTTAATGCCAGGTTACGCAATTCTTTCTTATTAAGCTGCCTCTCGCGGTTAATTAAAAAGGGCATCAGCACGTTCTCTAAGAGCGTGAATTCAGAAAGCAGGTGATAAAACTGAAAAACAAAGCCAATCCTCGTATTTCTAATCTTTGATATAGCTACATCGCTTAAGCTATAAAGGTCTTTTCCCTGAAAAATAACCTTGCCTTTGCTTGGTGAATCCAGGCCCCCTAAAATATGCAGCAGCGTTGATTTCCCTGCGCCAGAAGGGCCCGTAATAGCTATAAATTCTCCTTTTGCGATGCGTAAGCGCACGCCTTTCAATACAGGGAGCGCTTTATCTGCGTTATTATAAATCTTGTGGATATCTATGGCTTCTAACATCAAAAACTTTGAATTTTCACTCGTAGCGCAGTGCCTCTACCGGCTCTAACCTCGCTGCCTTATTTGCCGGATAAAAGGTCGAAATTAAAGTAATTGCCATTGCCGCCAGAATAATTAAGACTATATCCGGATAAATTTGCAGTGATACGGGTAATCTATCAATATAATATATATCCTGCGGCAGTTTTATAAACTGATATTTTTTCAGTAAAATACACAATCCCACTCCGCAAAACGTGCCTAACGAAGTACCTATCCCTCCGATAATAAGGCCTTCAAAAGTAAAAATTCTTCTGATGCCCCTTGAGTCCATGCCTATGGCCTTCAATATTCCGATATCTTTTGTTTTTTCAACGACCATCACCATGAGCGTGCTTATAATATTAAAAGAAGCAACCAGTATAATTAAGGTTAAAATAATGAACATAGTCAGCTTTTCGAATTGTAGGGCAGCAAAGAAATTTGCCTTTGCTTCCATCCAGGTCTTTAAAATATAATTATAATCAAAAACGGGGCTTAATTCATTCTTTACTTTTTCTGCGAGATAGAGATTATCTAACTTTATTGCTATGGCGCTAATTTGATTACTTAAGCCCAGAATCTCCTGCGCAGACTTAAGATGCACAAAAACC
>JAQUAH010000089.1 GCA_028687345.1 Candidatus Omnitrophota bacterium
TATCCTGATTCTTCCGAATCAAAACCAGGATTGCCAGACAAGGGAATAGCTGTGGGTTCACAGGAAGTTACTCCTGAAGAAATTACCTACACCGGAGCTGTTCCTCCATCGCTCTTACGCAGATTAGGCGTTAAACATGTGATTATCGGACACAAGGAACAACGCCAACGAGGTGAGACCCCGGTCTTATTAAATCAGAAGTTAAGGTCATCTTTACGCGCTGAATTAGAGCCGACTTTTTGCCTGGGAGCGGAGAATTCCGGCAATCTTGCGGAAAGTCTTCAGGGGCAATTAAGGGAGATTTTATTAGGGGCTACCTCTCAGAATATTTCAGAGATAATTTTTGCTTACGAGCCATACGGGACAGTGGGCAGGGGCGCTAAGACTGCTTCGACAGATGATATAGGAAAAGCGGTTTCTGCGGGAAGACAATTTTTGCAAAGTAAATACGGTAGCTATGTAGCTGAACAGGCAGCGATTATCTATGGCGGTAGTGTTGACCTGCAAAATGTTAAGCCGACATTAGAGGTTTGCGACGGCTCTCTTATCGGCAGGCAGAGCCTGAAGCCACAGGAATTAGCGTCTTTATTTAAGCTTTCCAGAGCTGGGACCACAATGGAAATTGGGCTTTCTCCTGAAAGATTAAGCCATATTGAAGTAAGGCCTGCTCCGGACAAACCTACTTTTGCCTCAGAGTGCGCAAGCTATACTGCAGTAGAGTTAGTACGTAGCGGATACCGTGGCAAAGCGTTGGGATTAGATCCTACTATTCCAGAAGAAAACGCAAAGAAGGAGGCGATTAAAAAAGAATCTGATGGCTTTGCAGACGACGTCTACCGCGCAATCGCATGTGCCTTACGCAAGTTTTTATGTGTATATGCTGGCGAGGGAACGATACGGGATAAAGTAAAAGCCTCTGGCGCAGGGGACGTCGTTAATGCTAAGGCCCTGTATAGATTCCCCGCCTTGAACAAGATATTCGATTGGCTTAGGATAACTAAAACAATTATCTATGTATTTATGGACGTCATTGAAGGTACTAATGCCTTTGTGACTAATGTATTTGGAAAGTTGTTAGGGCAGCTAAAAGAGTGGGAATCCGGCGCAACCAGCACTTTTGTTACCGGCTCAACAGTAAAACATTTAGGTAAATGCCCTGATTATTACGTTAGCCAGATATTTACTAAGGTAGCTGCCAATAGACAAAAAGAGTTTGAAACACATCCTCTAAATCCCAATGCAGAAACTTACGAAGAATTAATTACTGAGTTCAGGCGCCTTGCTGCTGCTAATAATCAGACCCTAAAAGATTATCTCAATAATTTTGAAGTGGTTTTATTAAATAGAGAACGGGAAGCAAGGAGAATCGCTAACTTAGAGAAGATAAAGGAAGATGAGCAAGCCCCCAGGTTTAGGATTACGCTGATTGAAGATGGCACAGTTGCGCACGGGCTTTTGGCTGTTTTTGGCCAGGCAGATGGGAGACATAAGATGCTCTTGACAATCGGCGGAGCATCAGAAGGATTTATGATTTTGGCAGTTGGCGGCGCATTGAGTAGCGAAGGGGCTGTAGGAGCGTTACAGATATGTTCTCAGAATGTAAATAAAGCGCACAACTTAAGCATGAGGTTGGCTTGGCGCGATGAGGAACGTAGCTCTATTAGAGAGCAACGCAAAGCTGATGCCGAGGAAGTCTTGCACGGGAAAATATTTACTACTAAGGATGCCTACGGTGATTTGGATGCGGCTTTTAGCTTTATTACCAATAATGGAGTATTCAACCAGGAGGGAGTCAAGGAAAACGGCGATGGTACATATGCAGTGAATGTTTTGAGAATCCAAAAGTCACTCTGGGGAAGGCCGAGGTATTGGATTGAAACTGTAAATATTGCGCCTGGAAAATTAGAGGCTCCGGCAGCAGCCGCAGAAAAGGCAAAGAAGCCGCAAGATTTAGGCCGTCCGCGCTTGGTAAAGCAACACCAGAAAGAATTTATCCGTTGGATAAAGGGCTTAGGCGGAAAGATTTGTAATTCAATACACATGGTTACAGGAAAAGTTCCTGTGCCTCCTTTATTCGGTGTAAGCGATGCAGGAGCAATGCATTTTTATGACCATACCCCCGGGTTGTTAGGAGAAATTACTGCTATTGCCATGGGCCTGGATGTCACCGATACCTCAGCAGGTGATTATGCAGAGAATACCTGTAAACGGCTGATTACTGATGCAGAATTACCAAAAGACATGGGTAGAGAGATGGAAGAGGCTTGCCTTGAGATTGCTGAAGCGACCCCTAAAGAAAAGCGCGCATATTTCAAAGAAGGCAAAGATTTAGAAGCAGAGTTCATTGACCGCTCATCGCAAGGCTTGGAGGATTTACCGGGTATTCCTTCTGCCGGTATCGGAGATAGTATTCCTAGTATGGGTATCAAAAAGGCTGTTTATCAGGTCTGGCAGCAAGCTGAGGCCTCAAAGTATAACCGCCGCGCCTTTGAATACCGCGATAAATGCGGATGGACATTTTGGGTGCAGAAAGCCAAGCCCAGCGATATAGCCGAGGTAGTAAGAATCTTAAGGAATTACCTCAAAAACGGAAATAACCCCAGGGAAATTGAGGTTGCAGGAAAGCCCGTTGACATAGAAATGCTGGTAACCGCCTTAGAAAAAGGCCAATACATATCTACTTTGCGGATGCTCAAACTATTTGAATTAGCCTCTAGTTTAGACAGAGACAGCGCTGCGGTCAAAAACCTTATTGGGCATGTTAAATCATTAAGAGAGGATTTTGTTAATCCGCGCAGTATCGGCGGCGGGGTGCAGATACAGATGATGCGTTCAAGCGTCGTCTCAGTGGTCAGCTTTTCAGTCATGAAGGCAACCGGCTGGACAGGGTTTACTACCGGTAACTTTGTCATAGTATTCAGCGCTACCTACGGTAGAGGAGAATTAATTGTGCAGGGAAAAGTAATCCCTGATACCTTTGTCTTCCTCTATAACCCCAATAATGAACATTATGTTATGCTGGAGAAGAAATGGGGGACAAAGGATAAACGGCTGATCCGTAAGCTGGGTGGAGAAGAAGAGTTGGAAAATGTCCCTGATGAAGAGCGCAATCGTTTCTGCATAACTGATGAGCAGGCATTTACGGTAGCCAAGGAGATAATGAATGTCCATCGTGTGCACAATGCAGGCAAGAAAGACCTGAAACACCCTGTGCCTGTGGATGTAGAGGCCTGTTTCTTCAAGGCCAAAGATGGGAAATTAAGGTTTGAAATCGTGCAGAAGCGCGACGTGGAGGTAAAAAAGGGTTTTGATTTTGAGAACCCTGAAATCCAGGACAGCATAGGCACATTAGTAAATTCCAATGCAGCTGAGGAGGCAATCAAAGAGAACCTGCTTGTGGCCAGGGGCTTTGCTACTCAAAATGCTGCCAGTGGGAGAAGCTTCTGGGTAGAGCAGGTTCCTCATCCGGAGCTCTTTGTCCTGCTAAAAGAAATTAGGGATGGCAAGGCTTCTATCAATGATTTAAGGAAACTCATACCTCCAGTGCATAATGATATCTTTACTGATACCTTCTGGCAGGAAGTTATAGATGATGTTGAACATACCAAGCAGATAGTTTCCTCTGGCATACAACAGGATTTGAATGTCGCCGGCCTTGATTTCAATGTCTGCCGTAGCATCGAAAATATTATTAAGAAGGTGACTGCGCCTGAGGAATTAGACAGGGCCGTTAGAGATGACGCTACCATTGGCAGCGCAATACAAGACAAAACAAAGTTAATCACCGGATTGAAAAAACTTTATAGGTTTGAATCTGAAACGCAAGGCAGAATAAGGCTTTTCTATACAATCTTTCGTATTAATCGCATCAACACAGACTTAAGTGAAGAATTGATTAAGCAACAGACAGATAAACTGGCGCCGCTCATTCTCAATATGCAATTCGATAAAATCAAGGCTATCCTAAAGAAAGGCGAACGCCTGATTCTCTGTACTACAGAGACCAATCCCAACTTTAATGACATTATGTTCTTGGTTGATGAGAACGGAGGCGGGACACTCACCTTCCAGGGCGGAAATACTTCACACGCTATAGTTGTAGCTGTGCAGTTCGGTATTTGCGTAGTTGCCGGCGTGCAGTTTACCAGAGAAGCCTTAAGGACATATCCGAATATCATCAATGAAATAAAAGAAGGCAAGGATATTACCTTAGATGGCAATGAAGGCAGGGTATTTTTAGGTGCTTTAGCCATAGATGAAATTATGCAATTTAATCAGGCTAAGAAATGGCTCTGGTATGGCGGAGACATTGGTTTAATCTGCGGTGCGCCTTTGGCAATGCAGCGTAACTCTAAGCTTGCTTTTTATCAGGTAGAAGTGGATAAGCAAGTTTATCTCTACGCCAAGAAAGCGAGCGGAGGCGCTTACCTGGTAAGCTTGGATAGGATTGAGGAGGCATTATTAGAGTTGGGTGTGGACTTCCGAGCAGCTATTGCCTTAGACAGATTGATGAAGATAGACGCAGGAAAATTAAGAGAGAGAGACTTAGATGAGCGGCAGTTAGCCGATGTGCGCAAAATTTCTGATGATACTAAAGAGCAGGAAAATCTAAGAGCCAAAGCGCAAGGTTTTAGCTCTCCTTATGAATTTATCAGATTTGCGCTCACGCGCCATTTCTTACAGATGCTTGCGCTTACTCCTCCGGGGCAGATTACCCAGGTGCGCCAGCGCGATTTCAAAAAGAGGGAGATTATTGAAACCCTTGCAGGTGCAAGGCTATACTACAATGACGAAGAGGCGTCAATGATTGGCGACCGCGGCATTGGCCTTGAAGTAAGGGATGAGAATATAGAGGCCTTGGATTTACAGTTCTGGGGCTTAAGCGACGCCATACAGGAAGCAGAATATATCGGCGGACTCGGAGATATAGGATTCATGTTTGTTTTTGTAAGGAAGCCTAGCTTGTTACAGAAGGCACTGGACCGCTGGGAACAGCTGTATCTGGAAAGCAAGAAAAAATTAAGATTCCCTAAAGAGATTGGCGTAATGTATGAGCTTACTTCTAATGCCATCTTTGCCCATGAATTAGCAAAAATCCTCGTAGAATTTAAGCACAGGTTAAAAGAAAAATATGGTATCGAAATCGGCGTTTATTTCTCTAACGGAACAAATGATATGACCCAGTCAGTCAAGGGCAGCCGCGATGAGGCCCGCTATGTGCAGAGTAAAATTTATATACCCACAAGCAAAGATTATAAGCCATACCGTGTATTTTACGAAGGAGACCAGGGAGTTATAGATAATATTTTACACGGCATAGTTGCTGCGCATGACCAGGGAGTCAAGGCAGGCCTCTGTGGCCAGGCGATGATTAACCTCTTGCAAATCGGTACACCCGAGGCGATTGCTGCTGCCAAAAAGATTGTGGCGTATCTGGATTCAGTAGGCACTGGCTTTGGCACATTCTCTGCCACGGTATCATTACGCGCCGACGCCCAGCTTTATGTGCAGTTTATTCCTGATGTCTATGCCCAAAGAGCAGTTACAATTCTTACTGCCAAATCCCTTTCACCCAGGGGAGCAGCTTTAAGAAGGGCGGCATTTATCAGAAGTTATCAAGACCTTGCCTTTACAAAAGATATCGGCCGCAAAGAAAGGCTTATCGCTAAAGTTGCCGAAGGAGAAATTATCATTCTCGCTCCGGGGATTAGGGAATCCATAGATGCAATAAAAGATGAAAAAATAAAAAAGCAATACCAGAAATTATTCACGTCTTCGCTAAAGGCTGCAAGCGGCATTATTTTAGTAAACGGCAAGGAAAATGATTCCACAATTACATTTTGCAGGCAAAATGATAAAGCGGTGATGTTGTCTAAAGAGGCGTTTGATAAGCTCAAAGACCAGGATATTTATGCCTTTGATTTTGCTAGGGGCAAGGTGTATGCACCGGAGGGGGTAGCATTTGACCGTGAAGAATTAAAGGATACAACCTGCTATGCCAGCGTAGATTACAATGCAAAGCCAAAGACCGTCGATATCACTACTGTTTCCATGGATGAGATTTATCAGGCGCTCGGCATTCATCCTCTGGCATTAATTGTATACGAAATGAACAGGCCTAAGACAAGGTTTAGCGAATCTCAGAATGCTGAAATAGAGCGCACGCTTAAACAACTCTTCAGGCAATTAGAGGTAAGCGAGGATGATGTTAGGGGAATGTGCCGGGATGTAGAAGAGATTTTACGGCGCTATCACGTAGAGAGCGTACCAGAGCTTATCTATACTGCGTTAAACCGTCAGATAGAGAGTCTTGGGACAACAGAGAACCTGTTCTTGAAGACGTCAGGCGAAGATGTGCGTTTCTTCAACAGGCTTAAATGGGGCAAGAAATTAGAGATGGAAGTGGTCAACGGCCCGATAGATTTCAGGGGGCTTATCAAGACTATCTCCTGCGGTTATGATGAGCTCTTCCTGATGTTCTTGGATGCGGTAAGCCGCATGAGGAAGCAGGGTGTAGATATAGGCATACAGTTCCATTATGCAAATGACTGCAATGTCTTAGACTTTGCCTTAGAATATCTGAAGGCCAAAGGCTTAACCCCGCAGCAGACCAATATAAGATTAGGCATGAGTATTGCCAACTCCCATAACTTTATCCGTGCCCAAGATTACTTTACGAAAGAGCGCAATATAAGTTTTGTTTCTTTTGATGACAGCCTTCTGATAATGAATATTAACCTGGTTGATTTGGAGAACCAGGTAATGACCTGGACAGGTGAATATGCGCCTTTGGCTGATGAGGATGATCCGGAGTTCCGCAAGGGCTTAGAGGTTGCGCATGCCATTGTCAATACAGCGATGGTTAAGCACGGTATATTGCTGGGCGTAGCGCAACGCACAAGAGAACCTTCCGTTAATGATTTAAGAGACCAGGATATAAGGGGCAAAGTCGGCCTGGTGCGCGCAGGCACAGATGTTTTAGATAAAAAGGGCAAGATTAAGAGCGACAAGCGTATCAAAATCTTAGTACCCACAATAGATGCTGCATTTGCCAGAGGAGCAAAGAATTTAATTGTATTTGCGTACTTTGGAAGGCCAAGCAGGGATGATAAGGACAAAGACCAAAAATATAAAGGTGTCCTTTATGATAATCTTAAGAGTGGCAAACCCATTGCAGAAAGATTAGAAGAATTATCCGAAAGAAGAGAGCATTTTATTTCTGCAGTAAATGCAC
>JAQUAH010000090.1 GCA_028687345.1 Candidatus Omnitrophota bacterium
TGCTCAAATGTATTGGGCGGTTGCAAAGGTTCTAGCGGTTCCTCTAGCATAAATCCTAAAACAGCAAAACCATATGCCCTTGATTTCCCCATCATTAGTATCGGCGATATGGTGAATTGCCAAAAACGTCTTATTGATTATCTGGGTATTGAAAAGTTACTGGCTGTGGTTGGCGGCTCAATGGGTGGAATGCAGGTATTGGCGTGGTTAGTGACATATCCGGATAGGATTCGTAGCGCTATACCTATTGCTACTACAGCAAGGCACTCTCCTCAGCAGATTGCTTTTAATGAGGTCGGCAGGCAGGCGATTATGGCTGATCCGCACTGGAAATCAGGCAACTATTATCCCGGCCCGGTCCCTGCAAAGGGGCTGGCGGTTGCCAGGATGATCGGCCATATTACATATATGAGCGATGCCTCTATGGCAGAAAAATTTGGGAGGCAGAAGAAAGGCGTAGTAGGTGCGGTTAAATTCAGCGCGGATTTCGAGGTAGAGGGTTATCTGCACTACCGCGGGGATAACTTTGTAAAGCGCTTCGACGCCAACTCATACCTTTATATAACTGAAGCGATAGATAATTTCGATGCTGCCAAGGGTAGTTCTCTCCAGGAGGTATTACAGGGGACAAAGGTAAAGGTATTGGTAATTGCCTTTAAGTCAGACTGGCTATATCCGGCATACCAATCAAAAGAAATAGTCAGGGCCTGTAAGCTCGCAGGCGTAGAGACTACTTATTGCGAGGTTAATTCCACATACGGCCACGATGCATTCCTTCTTGAGGTCAAAGAGGAGACGCACCTGATTAAGCATTTTTTAAAAAAAATCTTTTACGGATACGAGGTAACGGGTAATTATGCAATATGAAACAATAAGGCCGGATCACCGTGTTATATTGGAGATGGTAGAGTCGCGCTCTTCAGTGCTGGACCTTGGTTGCGGCACAGGAGAGCTTCTCTACCTATTGATTAAAGAGAAAAATGTGCGTGGCCAGGGTATTGAGATTGATGAAAAGGCAATCTATGAGTGCGTTGCTAAGGGCCTAAATGTCTTTCACGGAGATATTGACACTGGGCTGGCTGAATACAAAGATAAGTCATTTGATTATGTGATTTTGAATCAAACCTTGCAGCAGGTTGAACACCTGGAGGCAGTGCTTGCCGATGCATTACGGGTCGGCAAGAGAGTAATTGTAGGGATACCGAATTTTGCTTATTATAAAGCAAGGTTTCAATTATTCTTTAGAGGAAGGGTGCCGGTGACTTCTTCGCTGCCCTTTAACTGGTATGAAACTCCAAACCTGCATTTTTTAAGCCTCTATGATTTTCTGGATTATTGCAAGCAAAAGCGGATAAAGATCGGACGCAGTTTTTATCTTGCCTTCAGAGGGCCTGTCTGGTTATTACCTAATCTGTTAGCGGATACGGGGATTTTTCTCATTTCTAAATAGTAATCTTGTAAAATAATATGATTAAAGAATTTGAAAATATTCTTGAAGCAATTGGCCATACACCTTTGATAAAGTTAAACAACATAACAAAAGGTATTAAATCTACCATATACATTAAGGCGGAATTTCTTAATCCCGGCGGCAGCGTAAAGGATAGAATCGGCCTGAAGATGATTGAAGCAGCCGAACGCGAAGGTAAACTCAAACCCGGAGCCACGATTATTGAAGCAACCGCCGGCAACACCGGAGTAGGCCTGGCCTTGGTTGCCGCAGTAAAAGGGTATCGCTGCATATTTGTTATGCCTGATAAAATGAGCCAGGACAAAATTAATCTGCTTAGGGCATATGGTGCCGAGGTAGTTATTACGCCTACTTCAGTTGCTCCGGATTCTCCGGAAAGCTATAATGGCGTCGCAGATAGACTGGCTAAAGAAATCCCCGATGCCTACAGGCCAAACCAGTTTGAGAATCCCAGTAATCCTTTAGCGCACTATCTGACAACCGGGCCGGAAATTTGGGAGGATTCCCAGGGTAAGGTCGAGGTTTTTGTTGCGGGGATGGGCACAGGCGGTACTATATCAGGGACAGCAAGATATCTTAAAGAGAAAAAACCCGGTATCATTGTAGTAGGGGCAGACCCGCAAGGCTCCATACTTTCTGGGGACAGCCCGCACTCCTACAAGGTTGAAGGTATCGGAGAAGATTTTATTCCTAAGACATTTAACCGACAAATTGTTGATGAAATGGTCAGGGTTAGTGACAAAGAATCATTTAATACAGCCCGCCGCTTGAGCAGAGAGGAAGGCTTGCTGGTTGGAGGCTCATCCGGCACTGCATTGGCTGCGGCATTAAAATATGCCAGGCGCCTTGAGGAGCCAAAATACATAGTAGTGCTTTTACCGGATACAGGCAGGAATTATATCAATAAGATATTTTCCGACCAGTGGATGCAGGAGAACGGTTTTTGGGAAGGTAAAACAGCACAGATAGTGGATATTAAGGAGATACTCAGGCAAAAAAAGAATATCCTTCCGTCGCTGCTTTCTGTGTCTCCGAGCGAAAAACTGATAAGAGCGGTTTCGCTTATTCAGGAATTTAATATCTCGCAGTTACCCGTTATTGACCGGAATAATATAGTAGGTAGTCTTAATGAAGCATCCCTTATGCAACTGCTGCACGACGGTATTGAGTTTGAAAGGCAGGATGTCGCCACGGTTATGGGAAAGCCTTTGCCTTGCCTTGAAGAGACAACCGATGTCTCAGAAGCATATAGAGTGCTTCTATCGGGAGCCACGGGAGTCGTAGTAAAAAGGCAAGGCAACCCAATCGGTTTAATTACCAGGGCAGATTTGGTTACTTATTGGATAGAAGAGAGGAAGCACCCTGCCATATAGGATTGGCTGGTAGCGTAGAAAACGCACACTTGCCCGTCCTTTTAGGCAAGGTGTGTTCCGCCCACTGCGTTAACACCCGAACTTATCGGATAGTTCGGTGTTCCGCCCACTGCGGAAGGAGGATTTTGATGAAGTTTGAAACCCGTGCTATTCATGACGGCCAAGAACCAGACTCTTTAACCGGTGCAGTTATTGTGCCTGTATATCAGACATCAACATACCAACAGGAGGCTATCGGTAAACATAAAGGATACGAGTATTCGCGGACGGGAAATCCTACGCGCCATGCCTTGGAGGTGGCATTGGCATCCCTTGAAGAAGGGAGATTCGGCCTTGCCTTTGCCTCGGGAGTTGCGGCTACTGCTGCGGTATTCAGCCTTCTTAAAAAGGGGGATCATATTGTCGCAGGTGACGATATGTATGGCGGTACCTACCGTTTATTGGAAAGAATTTTTAAAAAGTGGGGCCTGTCTACTACCTATGCAGACGTGGATGAGCCAATTTCTTTTGAAAAATCTATTCGCAAAAATACAAAGTTAATCTGGATTGAGACACCAACAAACCCGCTCTTAAAAATCATAGACATAAAAAAAATTTCTAACGTTTCACGCAGGCACAATATACTTCTTGCGGTTGATAATACGTTCGCAAGCCCATATTTCCAAAGGCCTCTATTACTAGGAGCTGATATCGTGGTGCATAGCACTACGAAATACATTGCCGGGCACAGCGATATTGTCGGCGGGGCAGTTGTGGTAAATGACCTCAGGATTTATAATGATTTAAAGTATTATCAAAATGCTGCCGGAGCTGTCCCCGGGGCCTGGGACAGCTGGTTGGTCTTACGGGGCCTTAAGACACTGGCGATAAGAATGAAGGCGCACCAGGAAAACGCATTGTATCTTACAAAATACTTGTCTAAACATCCTAAGATCGCAGGCGTATATTATCCGGGGTTACCTTCGGGCAAAAATTATGCCGTTGCAAAAAAACAGATGCAGGGGTTTAGTGGGATGTTTGGTTTTGAATTAAAGGGAGGCCGCCAAGTGGTAGATAAATTTTTCTCCCGATTGAAACTGTTCGTATTGGCTGAAAGCCTTGGAGGCGTGGAATCGCTTATCTCTTATCCTGCGGGGATGACGCATATTTCTATGCCGCGCCAGGAAAGGCTTAAACGCGGGATAACGGATAATTTTATCAGAGTTTCCGTAGGCATTGAAGATAAATACGACCTGAAAGAAGACTTGAAAAACGCATTATCAATATTATAACTTCAGTAGCGAAACGTTTTAACCTCAAGGGGGAAATATGCCGTTTATAAATCTGAAGCTGGTGGGTAGATTAAGCAGAGAGCAAAAGAAGAGGATAGCCAGGGAGTTTTCTGATACGCTGCTTCATGTGGCGAAAAAGCCAAAAGAGAGCATGTATCTGGTAATCGACGAAGTGGCTGGGGAGAATTGGGCGCAGGGAGAGGAATTCTTCGGATAGATTGTTTTAGAAAATGATTTGACAAAATAATCCGGAAGTGTTTTAATAAAAAGACAATTTAATTCGGGGAGGTCGTAATACGGCCTGAGAGTCCCGTTTAAACGGGAGACCCTTTCAACCTGATCTGGATAATGCCAGCGTAGGGAAAAAAGATACCCTTATGTTTCGGCATAAGGGTTTTTTATTTTACAGAAGGAGGTGATGCTAATAAATTTTAAGTAAATTACCAAAACTCTGCCCAATTTGGCAAAAAATAAGGAGGATAAAATGGAAAAATTCTCAAAGATTTCAGAAAATCAGATTACCCGCGCAATATTAAATGACTTTCAAAGCAATTTCAAAGATTTTCTCTCTTCGCAGGTAATAGTAATAGGAGGCGGCCCTTCCGGGCTGGTAGCTGCCAGGGAACTGGCTAAGGAAGGAATAAAAGTTTTAATTGTTGAGTCAAATAATTATTTAGGCGGAGGCTTTTGGATAGGCGGATTTTTAATGAACACCCTCACTTTCAGGTCGCCTGCTCAGGAAATCCTACAGGAAGTAGGGATTCCGCATCAAGAAATTGAACCTGGTTTATTTATAGCGAACGGTCCGCATGCCTGCGCAAAACTGATTGTTGCGGCAGCAGAAGCAGGGGTTAAATTTTTGAATATGGCAAAATTTGATGATGTGGTTTTACCGCAAGGCAATCGCGTCGGCGGCGTAGTGATAAACTGGAGCCCGGTTTCAGCCCTTCCGCGCCAGATTACCTGCGTTGACCCCATTGCTATCGAAACCAGTGTGGTGATAGACGCCACAGGACACGATGCAGTGGTAGCCAGTTCTTTGGCCAAAAGAGGATTACTTAAAATCAAAGGTTTTTCCGGGATGCATGTTGAAAGCTCTGAGGACTTAGTCGTGGAACACACGCAGGAAGTATATCCTGGTTTGGTCGTCTGCGGTATGAGCACAGCGCAAGTTTTCGGACTTCCCAGGATGGGTCCCACCTTTGGCGGTATGCTTCTATCTGGTAAAAAAGCCGCAGAGGTAACCAAAAATTTGCTGCCAAAAGAAACTCTGGCAATCTAAAGCCTCCAATGTTATAATTAAATAACAAGACTTGAGCTCCTAAAGAGTAAGAATAGTCTTATGCCATAATTTCAAGCGAGTATGCTAAAAAGGGGTGCATAATGAAGGAAAAAGTAGAAAAGGCGTTAGACAAGATACGCCCCATGCTTCAGGCTGACGGGGGTAACGTGGACTTGGTGGAAGTTACTGCTGACGGTGTTGTGAAATTGAAACTTACCGGAAGTTGTGGCTGTTGTCCGATGAGCCAGATGACGCTGAAGATGGGGATAGAGAAGATTTTGAAGCAGGAGGTCCCTGAAATAAAAGAAATAATCGCACTATAAAAATGAAAACCATAAAGGAAATAAACGAAAAAATTAAAAAAGGCGAAGTAGTTGTAGTTACCGCTGAAGAGGTAATTGAGCTGGTAGAGAAAAAAGGCCCTAAAAGGGTAGCCCAAGAAGTGGATGTGGTAACTACTGCTACTTTTGGCCCTATGTGTTCTTCGGGTGCTTATTTTAATATAGGACACTCAAGCCCCAGAATAAAAGTGGGCGGAGGGACATGTAAACTTAACGACGTGCCTACTTACTGCGGCTTCGCAGCAGTAGATGTTTATTTGGGTGCAACTGCCATACCGGATGATGACCCGCGTAACAAAGTCTTTCCCGGAGAATTTAAATACGGGGGTGCCCATGTAATCCATGAATTGGTAGATGGCCGCGATGTCCGCCTGGAAGCATCGGCTTACGGCACAGATTGTTATCCCTCCAAGAAACTCTCAACTTTGGTTAATCTTGAAAGCCTTAATGAAGCGGTGTTATTTAATATCCGTAACTGCTACCAGAATTATAATGTAGCAGTGAATTTATCTGATAAAATGATTTATACCTATATGGGGGTTTTAAAGCCAAGGCTGGGCAATGCGAATTATTGCTCAGCCGGGCAACTTTCTCCGCTTTTAAAAGACCCTTATTACAAAACAATAGGCATAGGCACAAAAATTTTCCTGGGCGGAGGAATTGGTTATATAGCCTGGCATGGCACGCAGCATAATCCCACTGTAAAAAGAAAAGATAACGGGGTTCCCCAGGCACCAGCAGGAACCCTGGCCGTAATCGGCGACTTAAAACAGATGAAGCCTGCCTGGCTTGTAGGCACAAGCATGCTCGGGTATGGCGTTTCCCTGAGCGTAGGTATCGGAGTACCAATCCCCGTATTAGACGAAGAAATAGTTAAATATGTTGCTATCCGTGACGAGGAGATTTATACGCAGATTGTAGACTACAGTCAGGTTTATCCCCAGCGCCTGCCGGATTCTTTGGGCGAAGTAAATTATGCACAGTTAAAATCCGGTAAGATTACCCTGCAGGGGAAAGAAGTCCCTACGGGAAATTTATCCAGTTATTCTAAAGCACTTCAGATTGCCGAGGAATTAAAATCCTGGATTAAGGGAGGGGATTTTCTTTTGACTGAACCAGTAGCTTATTTGCCGCAAGCTGAATCCGGATATACCCTTAAACCTTTAAAGATGAGGCCTATAGTTTAGGTAAGTAATATGATTTCCAAAAGGATTGTTTTGCATTTTCCGCATCGTTTAGTTGACCAGCCGATTGTTTATAAGCTGGTTAAAGACTTTGACCTGCAGTTTAACATCCTGAAGGCCTATGTTACCCCGCAGGAAGAGGGCCTGATGGTCTTAGAATTAAAGGGAAAGAATGAGAATTTCAATAAAGGTATTGAATATCTG
>JAQUAH010000091.1 GCA_028687345.1 Candidatus Omnitrophota bacterium
AATTTTGCCATTGCGGTAACCGCTAGCGGGCGTTGCCAGAAGAACATTCGAAGCGTGTGGATTGCATAACAACCGATATCCCACATCGCCCCGCCGCCTCGCTCGACGTTTTCGGTCAGTCGGTACAGCCTCAAAACTGGCGAATAGATTTTACCGTCCTACTATTGTGATATCGTTAGACCGGGATTTATGCAAGGGGTCCGGCCGTTCTATAAAGAATTTTCACCTCTTCCAGGCGCTATTAGACTGCAAGGAATTCTTAAATACCTTTGGCGGGCACAGCCATGCTGCAGGACTGGTGATTGCTAAAGAAAGCATAGAGGATTTTAAAGATAGCATTAATCGCCTGGCTTGCGAAAGGCTTTCTTTGGAAGATTTGATACCCAGTTTAGATATAGATATTGAATTAGGGCTTTCTGATTTGAATGAAGAGGTAATCTCTGAGCTAGAGATGCTGGAGCCGATCGGTGCAGGCAATCCTGAGGCCTTATTTTATACAAGAAACCTTAAACTGAAAGGCGAGGCACAGACCCTTGGCCGCGAGACATTAAAATTCTGGGCAAGCGATGGGATCCGGTGTTACCAGGCAATAGGATTTGGAATGAGCAGCCTTAAAAATAATCTCCATAATGCCAAATGTTTTGATTTGGTATACACCCCCCGCATAGATAACTGGCAGGGTTTTGATACAGTACTTTTAGAAATAAAGGATATATTCTTTAGGTAGCCTTTGGCAATAAATTCTATTTAGGAAGAGTTACGCTTTTAGGCTTTTTGAAAGAGGCCCTTTTTGATGCATTTTGTGCAGATATACATTTTGCGTGGATGGCCATTGATTAAAAGGCGCATCTTTTGCAGGTTAGGAAGGAAGCGGCGCTTAGACCAGCGGCTTATCTTGCTGCCTGTGCCGCCTTGGCTCTTAGCCAAACCTTTTCGTACTACGGTTTTTCCTGTTAATTCACCTTTTCCGCATAAACCACATTTTCTTAACATATGGATTCACTCCTTAATATTAGGTATTTAAGTATAATCGAATATGCAATATTGTCAAGTTAATTTGCCCATACAACTTAGGTTTTTGCCAAAAAGATTTGCGGAGCCGCCAACGCTTTGTGGCGGACATTACATTGCGTAAGCCGGGGCTCATTTAATGAATAAAATCTTAGAGGCTTTAAACAAAGAGCAACAAGAGGCAGTTACGCACAAGGGTGGCCCTTTGCTGATTATTGCCGGCGCAGGCACAGGTAAGACAACGGTAATTACCCATAGAATAGCCTGGCTTTTGTCAGAGGGTCTAGCTAAAAGCAATGAGATTTTGGCGCTCACCTTTACCGATAAAGCAGCGCAGGCAATGCAGGAGCGCGTTGACATACTTATGCCTTATGGTTATACGGATATCTGGATTTCTACGTTTCATGCCTTTGGCGACAGGTTATTGCGCGAGAATGCTCTTATCGCAGGGATAAACCCCGATTTCAAGGTTTTAACTCTCCCTGAGGCAGCGGTATTTTTCCGCGAACATCTTTTTGAATTCTCGCTTTCCTACTATCGGCCATTGTCAGAGCCCACGCGTTTTATTGAGGCTTTGATATCATTGTTTAGCAGGGCAAAAGACGAAGACATATCTGCCAAGGAATACATGAGGTTTGCGCAAGAGCTGCTCCTTGAGTCAAAAGAGAACATTAACGATAAGGCCCTGGAAGAGGCGGCATTGCAACAGATGGAGACAGCTAATGCTTATGCCAAATATCAGGAATTGCTCTGTAAGCATGACCTTTTGGATTTTGGTAATCAGTTTTATTTAAGCTTACAGCTGCTTAGGGAACACCCTCTAGTCTTAAAAAACTACCAAAAGCAGTTTAAATATATCTTAGTTGATGAATTCCAGGATACTAATTTCGCTCAGTTTGAAATAGTGAAATTATTAGCCGGCGAAGGAAAGAATGTCACTGTTGTAGCTGATGATGACCAGTGTATTTATAGATGGCGGGGAGCAGCCTACAGCAATGTTTTAAACTTTATTCAGGAATATCCGCAGGCGAGAAAGGTCAGCCTTATTCAGAATTACCGTTCTACACAAGATATCCTGGATGCTGCCTACCGGCTCATACAATACAATAATCCTGAGCGTTTTGAGGTTAAGGCAAATATTAATAAACGGCTTGTAGGATTAAGTAAAGACGGTATGCCTCCAAAACACCTGCATTTTGATACCGGTTCCACAGAAGCAGATAATGTAGCACAAATTATAAAGAAAAAGCATTCCACGGGAGAATATAAGTACAGGGATTTTGCTATTCTTGTGCGCTCCAATTCTGATGCGGCAAATTTTTTGCAGGCATTGAACATGCAGGATATACCCTGGCAGTTTAGCGGCAACCAGGGGCTTTATTCACGGGAAGAGGTGAAGCTTTGTATTAATTTTTTACACGTCATGGCTAATTTATCTGATTCGCTAAGCTTGTATTATTTAGTAAGCTGCGAAGTTTATGGACTGGCGCTTGACGAATTAGGCCTGTGTGCGCATTATGCAAAACGCAGGAATAAGCCGCTGTATCAGGTATTTCAGGATATTGATAAAATAACACAGCTAGAGGAATTAAAAGAAGAAACAAAGAGAAAGATAAAAGATATTCTAATTGACCTGGATAAATTCCTTAAGATATCTCGCGAACAGAGTACCGGAAGGCTTCTGTATAGCTTTTTGACCGAAACAGGCTACCTCAAGAAACTTACCCGAAATCCAGATGCAGAGAAGGAAGTAAAGGTACAGAACCTTGCTAAATTCTTTAACCTTGTGCGCGATTTTGAGTTGCTGGCCAAAGAAGACCGCGTGATTAGCTTCGTAAATTATCTGAACCTGCTAATTGAAGCCGGAGATGACCCTCCTACCGTAGAGGCAGACCTGGATACGGATGCGGTTAATATCCTTACTATCCATAAAGCTAAAGGATTGGAATTCCGGGTAGTATTTTTGGTTAGCCTTGTTCAGGGGCGTTTTCCCTGGCCACGCCGCGCACAGCCGATAGAGCTTCCTGATGTCCTGATTAAAGAGATATTACCTACGGGAGATTACCATATTCAGGAAGAACGCAGGCTTTTCTATGTTGGGATGACCAGGGCCAAAGAGGAGTTATATTTTACCAACGCAGAGGATTACGGAGGCAAACGCTTACGTCATACCAGCCAATTTGTCCACGAAGCACTGGGGAGTGAGGCCAAAGCTTTAGAAAAAAAGAAATCCAAAGCTATTGAGACCATTGAGCGATTTGCCAGGGGTCCTAAGGGACCTATCAGGGCAGATACCCAAGAGATACCAGAGGGCAAGCTCATAAGTTTAAGTTATTACCACATAGACGATTATCTTACCTGTCCCCTAAAATATAAATATGTGAATATCCTGCGCGTGCCCATTATGGAGCATCATACGGTCGTCTATGGCCGGGCAATGCATCTGGCTGTAAGCAGGTATTTTCAATATAAACTTGCAGGCAAAAAGATGCCTTTAGTTGATTTATTGGGAACCTTTCAAAGCTCTTTTGACCCTCAAGGTTTTTTGGATGCCAGACACCAGGAAGAACGGTTTTCTGTCGGTAAAGAGGCATTAGTGAGATTCTTTAACGCGGAAGAACAGCGCGATTCCCATCCTCAATTCATCGAAAAGGACTTTTCTTTTATTCTGGAGGGTAATAAAATTACCGGCCGCTTTGACAGGATAGATAAAGAAGGGCAAGAGGCTGTGATTATGGATTTTAAGACCTCTCAGATTAATAACCAGAAAGACGCGGACAAACGGGCAAAAGAGAGTTTGCAGCTGGCACTTTATGCCCTTGCCTACAAAAATAGATTCAATATTCTTCCAAAGCGCGTAGAATTATATTTCTTGGAATCAGGCATTATAGGAAGCGCCGGAATAGGGGATAGCCAGTTAGAGAAAGTCAAAGAAAAGATTAAGGAAGTTTCCAGCGGCATTCGTAAACGAAATTTTAGCGCTACCCCTGCTTATATGGCCTGTACATACTGCGCTTACAACCAAATATGCCCTTTTGCAATATTACGATAACCATATTGATTTAATTTATTTCCTAATTTCTCTTTTTTTGATATAATAATAAAAATAATGAAAAACGGAGGAAATATGCAAACAAAATTTTTGATTGCAGTCACCTTAACGGGGCTTTTAATATCCGGCTGCGCCACGCAGGGAAAATCCAAAGCCTCCGACATCAAAAAAATATCACTTAAAATAGCAAAGTTGGATTTAGATAACGATAACTTGCCCGAAGTGATAAAAGTAGAGGTCGAATCTAAAGAGGATGCACCTATAATAGTCACGATTGCCCGTCCGGATAAGAGCGAAAGGGCCAGTTTTCAGATCCCCGGGGTTTTTGATAGAATAGAATTTGCTGAATTGAATAACGATGGGTATAAACAGATAGCGGTATTCTACCATGATAAAGAAGGACGCATGCATTTAGTTGTCTATCGCCTCAAAAATGACACCCTGTTTAAAATTTTTGCTGTAAGCAGCGCTTGCGGCCTGGATGCCGAGTTTGGAGGGTCTTTGCCGAGAGTAAAAGTAGGAAAGCCCAGGTTCGGGCAAGAGAAATGTTTGCCTGATGACATTTTTGACTGGGAGATATGGGTCTGGCAAGGGGACAGGTTTATACTGCAGTAACACAATAAAAAGGTATTAATTTTCCAGGTACTTGATTTCAATAAGTTTGTTTTTTATACAGATAGACTTTATATTTTCTATAAATTCAACCAGCTCGCCATATTCGCATATAGAGGGGCTCAGGTCCAGCGATATCACTTCTTTTGCCCTGCCAGAAAGCGACCGAATTGTTTCCTGCGCAAAGTAATCCAGAGAATCAAGGTATGAACTGTCAAAGATAACTATATCAGGCGCAGCCGATTTTATTTTCTTAAAGAATTCTTTTTCATCAAAGGCTGCGTCTACATCGTAATTCTGCCCGCTATAAACAAGTTGCCTAAGTTCAGAATTCAGAAAATCATATATCTCTGTTGATACCCCGACAAAAAGCAGTTTGGCTTTGGTAAAAATAACCTCTTGCATTGCCGGCTGTTTTTTACCCCAACCGCTATCATGGGTTCGTGTAATATTAAGCACCTCTGTTATTTTTTCATTAAGTCTTTCCAGTTTGAATGGTTTTATGAATAGTGCCTCAAAAAGGTTATCCTTATATAAGCCTACGCCTTCGCTGGGATGGGCAGTAATCACTATGATTTTTGTATCCGGGTATCTGTTTTTTATAATCCTTGCCAATTCCGTGCCTTTAAGATGAGGCATAAGAATGTCTAATAAGATTAAATCTACCCCGGTTTCTTTTAAGACATCCAGTGCCTCTCTTGCATCAGGTGTGCCTATTACCTCGTAGCCTTTCCGGGAAAGAAATTCCTTTAGTGTATTTAGTATATCCAATTCATCATCCACAACCATTATCCTGGATTTTATTTTTTCCATCTTATTCCCCTAAATAGAGTTGGGGGGCCTTACTAAAAACCCTTAGGCTAAAGGCATATTAAGGCCTAAGGGTAAAAGTTTATTTACGGATGCCTCCAACCTCCCTAATTAAAGTATAACACATTTATAAGTACTTAACCAAAAAAGACAAAGGACCTTTTTATCCCGCCTTCGCACAGGGAAGACCGGGGTCATGGAAAATCTGCTCGGCGGGATGTCACTGAATGAGCATGTTATGCTTATTAGCGGGATAACTCCGCCGTTAGTTTTGCGAAGCAGAACTGGCGGGGTAAATTTAGGTACCACAGTTATGCTCGGTGGTCGTTTTCCATTGTAAAGCTGGAAAAAGAATGTATAATAAAGAACCAAATGAAACGGATAATTTATATACTATTAAGCATTGCCCTCCTTGTTCTAATTACAGGTATTTTAATAAACCCCGTCATATCGTTGCTCGCAAAAAGACAATTACGGAATATATTCAGCAAGAGCACTGTAGTAATAAGAGAATGCACGTTTAAGCCATTCCACCAGCTTTCGCTAGGGGGGATAGAAATCAGGAGAAGGCCGTTTTATGACCTTAAAGCCAAAGAGATAAAAATAGGATTTTCTATTTTTTCACTTTTTCAAGGGGGCATCACAAAGCTTTCTTTAAGCCAGCCACAAGTGACAGTGGACCTTCCGGAAGATAATCTTTCTGAATTTGCTAAACTGCTAAACCTCAATTCAGAAAAAAGGGCCTTTATGATAAATTCTCTGGCACTATCGGATTTAAATTTAAACCTTAGGTTTAAAGATTTACAGGCCAAAGCAAACATATCAACAGAATTAAACCTAAAGGAGCAGCTAATAGGCTACCTTGCTTTAAGCCTGGAATATTTAACCACCCCGCAGTGGCATTTAAAAAATGCCTCATTAAATGCCACTCAGATATTGCCTTCTGATTATCTTGATATAGCGCAGGTACAATTCGGAAAAATAGGCATAAAAAAAATTAAAGCAAAGGCAAGGCTGGAAGAGAAAAATTTACACTTAGATTCTTTATCAGCTGATTTCTTGGGAGGCAAGATAGATGGCGACATGACCTTTAAAACAGACACCGGATTTAGTTATGCTGCAAATTTAAATTTTATAAATCTGGATGGGGATACTTTCGTGAATGACCTTAATTTAGGCGAAAAATTTAATCTAAGCGGGAAATTAAGCGGCACACTAAACGTCAGGGGCCGTGCCGGTGAAATAGAAGCAATCAACGGGGACTTTAACGCGGATGAGCCTGGCGGCGTACTGACTATTAAGGATGAACAGTATCTTAAAGAAATAGCGCGTAATTCAAATCAGTCGCTAGAAATATTACTGGAAAGTTTTAAAAATTATCATTACAATAAAGGAGCGATGAATCTGCATCTGGAAGGCCGCGATTTGGTTATGGATGTAGCTTTGAATGGCCCAAGCGGAAAATTTAATCTAAAAGTTATAATCCATGATTTTAAGTTAAGCGAGTGAGGCTTGTTATGAACTCATTAAAGGAGGGTGATATGAGATCCGCCATATTAATCTTGATAACTTTATTTTTTATCCTGGGGTGCGCCAGGATTAAAG
>JAQUAH010000092.1 GCA_028687345.1 Candidatus Omnitrophota bacterium
GTTATACCCACCCTAAGCTTAGAAGATTTTGATGTAGGATTGTGCTTTAAGTTCATCTACCCATTTACTCAAATTTTGCTGCAATTTTTCTTCAAAAAGAAAGGCATAAATCTTATCCTGCGCTTCAGATAAGGTCAATTGCCTGGGAGGCGAGATATTCTCAAGCTTAAAAACATAATATTTATCATCAATCTTAATCGGGGCTGATATCTCTCCTATGCCCAGATTAAACACCACTTCTTCGACGTTTTTGGCAAGTTCTCCCTCTTTTGTAACCCTGATTTTATTCACGCTGATCGGATACCTGGTTGCCAAATCCTCCAATTTCTGCCCGGTTCTTAAATTATAAGAAAATGTCCTGGCAAGGTCTTCATTTTCCAGGGTAATGACTTCTAATTCCCTTACTTCGGGAGAAATTAATTTTTTTATATTTTGCTCATAAAATTTTGTGACTTCATCTGGGCTTATCACAATCTTGTCTCTGATTTTATGTTCAATGATGTTGTACATCAGGAACTGCTCTCTAATCCTCTTTTCCAGGTCAGCCTGCACCTGTCCTTGCCTGGCCAGGTCTTTTTGGAATTCCGAATCAGAAGGATAATATTTTTTAATCTCGTTAATTTTAGCTTTTATCCTATTTTCGTCAGGTTTGATGTCAATTGAAACACCGGGCCGGACTTCTATCTTAGAATCATTCTTCTTTGCTTCCTGCAAGATAAGGCGGTCTTCAATCAGCTTAGTGAGAAGATCGGTTTTTAAGGACTGGATTTTTGCCTCCAGCTCATTTCCTTATACTCCTTTGATAATTGGATACGCATAAAATTAGTAAAATCATTGAGGTCTTTCTGGGTAATGATTTCATTATTGACTACCGCTATAATCTTATCTTTGGCAAATAACTGACAGGTGAAAGGCGATAGATGACAGGTGAGGAAAACTATCAAAAATACAAACACTTTAGATAAATTAAGCATTGTAGGCCCCTATTTTTTTAAAGGTGTTGATTGCCTCCTTTAGAAGCCTGCAGTAAAGATCAAATCCTACTGCGGCAATAAACCCGTGTTGCTGTGTACCTAATAGATTCCCTGCGCCTCTTATCTCTAAGTCTTCCATAGCAATGTTAAATCCAGCGCCAAGGTAGGAATTCTCCTGAATGGCATTTAATCTTTTTCTTGCCTCCTTTTCCAATACCTCATTTTTAGGAATCATAAAATATGCATATGCGGGGCGGTCGAATCTCCCTACCCTTCCGCGCAGCTGGTGCAGGTCCGATAACCCGAATTGGTGCGCATTATTAACGATAATGGTATTTACGTTAGGTATATCAATGCCTGACTCTATAATCATAGTGCAGACGAGGCAATCAATTTGCCCCTTTAAAAAATCAGACATTACTTTTTCAAGGAGCTTTGGCGGCATCTGGCCGTGCGCTATGGCAAGCCTGGTTTTGGCAGGGAGAATCTTGGTCAGCTTATCTTTTATTTTTTCATTGTCCTGAATGCGGTTGTGCAAGAAAAAAACCTGCCCCCTTCTGTCTGTTTCTCTTATTATTGCCTGGCGGATTAAGTCTTCATCATATTCTACCACAACGGTCTTTACAGGCAATCTATTTTGTGGCGGCGTATTAATCAACGACAGCTCCTTGCTGCCCATAAGGCTTAGGTATAGGGTGCGCGGTATGGGGGTAGCGGTCAGGGTAAGCACATCTGTAGTCAGGCGCAGTTGCTTTAGTTTCTCTTTTGCCTTTACGCCAAAACGCTGCTCTTCATCAATAATCACCAATCCCAAATCCTTAAAGACTATGTCCTTTGATAGCAACCTGTGCGTCCCGATAACTATATCTACCGTCCCTCGCGAAAGTCCGTCGACAATCTTTTTTTGTTCTGAAAGAGTCCTGAAACGGCAGAGCATCTCTAAACAAATAGGAAAATCCTTAAGGCGTAAATTAAAATTCTGACAATGCTGCTCGGCGAGGATAGTAGTAGGCACCAGGTATGCTACCTGCTTATTGTCCATCACTGCTTTAAAGCTGGCCCGCATTGCCACCTCGGTCTTTCCGTAACCCACATCCCCGCAAAGAAGCCTGTCCATCGGCCTGCCTGATTCCATATCTTTCTTTACTTCTTGCGTTGCCTTAATTTGATCGGGCGTCTCATGGTAAGGAAAGGTAGCCTCAAATTCCTTCTGCCAGTCCGTATCTTTAGCGTAGACAAACCCCTGGGCGCTAAGCCGCATAGCCTGTAAAGAGAGTAATTCCCAGGCTAATTTTTGTATCCCCTTTCTGGCCCTGTTTTTTGTCCTCTGCCACTCTTTACTTCCTAATCTATAGAGCCTGGGCCTCCTTATGTGGAAGGCGATGTATTTTTGCACCAGGTGCATCTCTTCTACCGGCACATACAATTTCTCCTGTCGGTCATATTCAATCACCAAATGGTCTTTATGGCTATCGCGCACCTTGAGTTTCTGCATACCTAAAAAGCGCCCAATACCGTATTGGTTATGAACCACGAAATCCCCGATTTCTAAGTCGATAAAATTGGAGAGGGGAAATTCTTCGCTAAAGGTGCTTGTTTTAAAGGGCCGGGGCCTTTTAAAAGGGAGAACAATTACAATCCTGTGTTCCCATAGGACTTCGCCGCTTGGAGGATTAAAGGTCTTGATGGATGAGATTTTATTATCCTCCAATTCTATGCGTATAGGCAGTTCAAAGGCAAAAGGAAATATGTCAATAATCCCTCCGCGGTGAGAGAAATCACTCTCTTGCGCTACCTGCTCATGTCTTGTATAGCCATAATCAATCAATTCCAAGAACAGATGTTGCAGGTCCAAAGTCATCTCTGTATATAGTTTTATGGACTTGAACATTTAATGAACACATAACTTACGCAGCGTAAAGCGCACGTAAATTATTGTGCGAATCCCCAACTGTTTAGTCTCGTTTCGCAAAATGAAACAAACGGCGGGGAAAGTTTGGCCATATAAGTTATGTTGATGAGCCAATTAATAGTCGTCTCCCTGGCCTGCCGACAGGCAGGCATAACTTATGTCTTCACTTACGAGTAGGCTTGCGCGTTGAGGCAAGCACTAAAGGCGAGGCGATATAGATAGTAGAATAGACACCTGAAACAAAACCTACTAACAAAGCAAAGGCAAAATTGCCTAATACCTCTCCTCCGTAGTTAAAAATAGCTAATACTACTAATAAGGTAGCAGAAGAGGTTAAAAGCGTCCTGCCCAGGCATTGATTTACGCTTAAATTAATTAACTCATAGAGGCTTAGCTTCCTAAAAAGCCGTGAATTTTCCCTTACGCGGTCATAGATAACAATAGTGTCATTAATGGAATAGCCGGCAATGGTCAGGAATGCAGTTATGCTTAATAAATCAATCTGCCTTCCCGTCATAACCATAAACCCTAATGCAACAAGCACATCATGAATAAGGGCGATTACGCCGGCAACAGCAAAATTCACATGCTTGAATCTAAGGGCCACGTAAACCAGAATCCCGGCCAAAGACCAAATCAAGGCATAAATGGCTTTGCTCTTTAAGTGCTTGCCTGCTACCGGGCCGACCCTTTCTATCTTAAGCATCTGAATATCTTGCTTGGGGAATTTCTCCTTTAATTTTTGCGTTAATATTTCGCTTTTATCCTCAACGGTTCTAATTAATACCGCATTCGGATTTTCTCTGAATTGTTGTATCGTTGCATCTGCTGCATTTATTTCCTTTAAGACAGAGCGTACTTCATCTATGGAAGGCGGAGTCTTAAAGCTATATTCCTGCAATTGTCCTCCGGCAAAATCAATCCCATAAACGTCTTTGCCTTTTTTAAAATAGAAAACCAGCCCTGTTATGATAATAATTAAGGAAAGGGCATAAAATATCTTTCTCTTGCTGATAAAATCAAATTTAGTTTCTTTGATTAGCGACAACATGGGTAAAGAGTTCTTCAAAATTCCAAGACTTAATAAAATCTCAAAAATTGTGCGCGTAACCACGATGGCAGTAAACATGCTGCTGATTAGACCAATGGTCAGGGTTACAGCAAAGCCCCTGATTGGGCCTGTGCCGAATTGAAAGAGCATAAAAGCAGCTACTAATGTAGTAAGGTTAGAATCCAGAATTGCGCTGAATGCCCTTGAGTAGCCATTGGTTATTGAACTACGCAGGGTTTTGCCTGCCTTGAGTTCTTCCCTGATACGCTCATTAATCAGCACATTAGCGTCAACTGCCATGCCTAAAGATAGGGCAATACCTGCAATACCTGGTAGAGTCAATGTCGCAGATATACCGGGGAATAAAACAGGTAACATACCTAAGCCCCCTAAAATTATCAGTAAGTTAAGCAAAAGCGCGATATCGCTGATTATGCCGGCAAGAAGATAGTAAATTGCCATAAAAGCAAAGACCATTATACCGCCTATAATACTTGCTCTTACCCCTTTATTTATGGAATCCTGGCCTAAAAGAGGGCCTACGGTCCTTTCTTCTTCTATATGCATTGGCGCTGGTAGAGCGCCTACCCTCAATATCAATGCCAGGTCCTGTGCCTGCTCTACTGAAAAACGTCCTGTAATTACTGCTTCTCCGGAAGGAATAGCTTCTTTTATCCTGGGCGCAGACTGGACTTTCCCATCCAGGACAATAGCCAGTCTTTTACCTACATTATCAGTGGTTATTTGAGCAAACTTCTTTGCGCCCTCAGCATTAAACTGCAGGGAAACCACAGGTGTATTAAAATCGCTCTGGCTGAAGTTAACGGCAGCGTTACTCAGGGCATCGCCGGTTAATACTGCACCTTTCTGCAATAGCAACGGCTTCCTTTCATCTTCCGTATACTTTAATTCATAGTCCTGAGGGATTATGCCTTCCAATGCCTGTTTTAATTTTTCCGGCTCTTGGGACACAAGCTTAAATTCAAGGAGGGCGGTTTTTCCAATTATATCTATAGCACGCTCCCTATCTGTAACTCCCGGCAGCTGCACTACAATTTCATCTTCCCCCTGTTTTTGTATTGAAGTCTCCCTTACGCCGAATTCATCAATCCTGTTTCTGATTACCTCTACTGCGCGGTCTGCAGCATCCTCTTTGGCCTTATCTGAGAGTTTACTTGTATCAACCTTCAATAAAAGATGCATTCCTCCTTTTAAATCAAGGCCAAGATTTATTCTTTTGTTTAAGGGAAAGGTAAAATATGCGCACAGGCCTATGATACCCAAAATAAAAACCGACTTATAAAGAGTCCTTCTCTCCATGGGTTATGCCCCTTCGGTTGCTGTTCCTTGCGGCTTCTTTATATAAGCCACGCAATTTTTTTCCAGTTCTATTTTCACATTATCATCTATCCTCAAAATCAAAGTCTTGTCTTTAACGTTTACTACGGTGCCGTGAATTCCGCTATTAGTGACAATCTCATCGTTTTTTTTCACGTTATTCAACATTTTTTGGTGTTCTTTTTCTCTTGTCTTTTGCGGGCGGATTAGGAGAAAATAAAAAATAATAAATATTGCAAATAAAGGAAAAAGATTAACTATTGGGTTGACTGCTTGTCCCTGCGGCATTTGTTTCCTCCTTCAATGAGCACATATTTTATGGAGTATTAACTTTAATACTCTACGACATAAATTATTGTGCGAATTAATCCCACAGCTTTGCGAAGAAAAGCTGTGGGATTACGTTATAGCTTCATTTGACTTTTTTATTCTTTTAAACAGGCTTTTTACTGTTGGTGAAGCTTGAGCCCCGTTTTTTAGCCAATATTCAAGACGGGCCTGGTTTATCTTGATAGATTCGCTTATTGGATTATAAAAACCCAACTCTTCAATAAACCGGCTATCCCTTCCGCGGCGCTCATCAAATACTGTTACTCTAAAATGCGGCCTGGATTTAGGGTTCTTTCCTATTCTTCTTAAGCGTATATGCACTGCCATTGTTTTTCCTCCTCGGTTAACTTATAGATCTCTGTTTATTTGTGCCTGTCCCTATTTATTTCTATTTATTTCAAAATTGCCTCAACCAATGCTTTAGTTTTATTCATAGATTCAAGGTATTCTTTCTTGGGTTCTGAATCTGCGACAATCCCGGCTCCTGCCTGAATGTAAGCTATGCCACGATGCACAATTATTGTCCTGATCGTAATACATGTATCTAGATTATGCGAAAAACTAAAATATCCGACACATCCGGCATAAGGCCCCCTGCGGAGATTTTCTAATTCATCGATAATCTCCATAGCGCGAATCTTGGGGCTGCCGGTTACCGTACCGGCAGGAAAGGCTGCCTTTAATACGTCGTAAATATCATATTTTTTCTGGTCAAGCCTTGCCCTGACTTCGCTTACCAGGTGCATCACATGGGAATATCTTTCTATGCCCATGAATTCATTAACTTCTACTTTTCCGGTCTCACTTACCCTTCCTAAGTCGTTTCTCCCTAAATCTACCAGCATTAAATGTTCTGCCCTTTCTTTGTTATCGTTTAAAAGCTCTACAGCTAATTTCTTATCTTCCTCTTCTGTTTTTCCGCGCGGCCGGGTTCCGGCAATCGGCCTGGTTTGAATTATGCCTTCTTCGCAACGAACCAGCATCTCCGGAGAAGAGCCGATTAACGCTACATCCTTCAATTTTAGAAAATACATATAAGGCGAAGGATTAAGGCTTCTTAGGTTTCGATAGATACTGAAGGGCTCTTTATCTATCTTTATATTGAGGCGGCAAGATAAAACAACCTGAATAATATCGCCTCTTTTTATATAGTGCTTGGCCTTTTTTATGATATCTTTAAACCGGTTTTCTGTCAAATTGGATGATAGCTTTATATTTTTCCCCCTTACTGCGGCTTTTTTTCCTTTTTCATGAAATGGCTTGTAAAAATCTTTCTGGATAGACTCTATTTTATTTATTGCCTGGTTATAAATTTTTTTCAGTTTCACGGCC
>JAQUAH010000003.1 GCA_028687345.1 Candidatus Omnitrophota bacterium
GTCTGCCTACTAATATCCCTAAAAATATTGAAGTAGACGTTACCCCGTTAAAAATCGGTGATTCAATACACATAAAAGATTTGATTTTGCCTTCCGGTGTTAAGGTCTTAAATGACCCCGGCGCAATTGTTTTATCGGTAGCCGCACCCATGAAAGAGGAAGTACCGGTTGCCCCTGTTGAAGGCGAAGAAATACAGGAGCCAGAGGTAATCAAGGAAAAGAAACCAGTGCCTGCCGAAGGCGAAGAAAAGCCGGAAGAAGCAAAAGAGAAAGACAAAGAAAAAGAGAAAAAGTAGGCATGAAGCTCATCGTTGGCTTGGGTAACCCGGGGGATATTTATGCAGGCTCCAGGCATAATATCGGGTTTTCTTTGATAAAGGCCTTGGCAAAGAGTCATAAAATACTGCTTAAGAATGATAGGGCTGCATTTTCCTTGAGCGGAAAAGGCCAAATTGAGAGTCAAAATATAATACTCGCTATGCCGCTTACTTTTATGAATCTTTCGGGCGAGGCGGTAAAGTCTTTACTTAAAAGGCACAGAATACTTGCGGATGATTTACTCGTGGTTTGCGATGACCTGGATTTAGAATTCGGCAGGTTAAAGATAAGGCCAGGCGGTTCTTCCGGAGGGCACAGGGGCCTGGAATCAGTAATAGGTTCGCTTAATAATACAAAGTTTGCAAGGCTACGCATCGGGATAGGGAGGCCTTTGCAGAGCAGGAATTCCGCAGAATATGTCTTAGGAAATTTTACCAGAGAAGAAAAAAAGGAGATTAAGCAAATTATAGGAAGAGCCAGTGAATGTTGTCTGGTATGGCTTAAAAGAGGAGTAACAGAGGCGATGAACATTTTTAATGGTATAGGAAAGTATAAAATACTTTCCTCTACCACTCGAAAATCGCAGAAAGTTATCGTCGAAAGCGATTTTCTTGTAAAGAAATTTGAAAGGGGAAGCGAATGAATAGATACGAAGCAATGTTTATTATCAAGCCGGATTTATCGGAAGAGGAAAAAAAGGCCTTATTCAATCAGATTAACGATGCTGTGAGCAAAAATAACGGCACGGTGACAGATGGTTCTGTATGGGCGGAAAAGAGGAAGCTGTATTTTCCAATTAAAAAATTTCATGATGGGCTGTATTACCTGATGAATTTTTCCCTGCCCCCTTTGTCATTAAAAGATATAAGGCACGCATACAACTTAAATGAGGGTATATTAAGGGTTCTCATTACTAAGTTAGAGAAATAATATTGAAATATTTTACCGTGAAAATAGGAGAAAATAATGGCTAGTTTAAATAAAGTATTTCTTATGGGTAACCTTACAAAAGACCCGGAATTGCGCTATACACCGCAGGGAACAGCTGTGGTTAATCTTCGCTTAGCGGTAAATCGCAAATTCCGCACTAAGACCGAGGAGTGGAAAGAAGAAACCTGCTTTATTACGGCGGTAGTTTGGAACAAGCAGGCAGAGACGTGCAATCAGTATCTGCAAAAAGGCAGGAACGTTTTTGTCGAAGGAAGGCTTCAGTCGCGGTCATGGGAAGACAATGCAGGACAGAAACGCAGCGTCATCGAGGTAAGGGCAGAGCGCGTCCAATTCTTAGGGGCGCCTTCAGGCAAGGGTGCAGGCCCAGGCCCTGAGACTTCTGATGCGTTGCCTCAAGGAGATACTTCTACAGAGACAGCATGGTTGGGAGAAAGCGAGGAGCAGGCAAATGAAAGCTAGGACAGGGACATTTACTAAGAGCAGTAAAAGGACAGGAAGGACAGGGAGGGCGGGGGCGAGGACGGGCAAGAGACAGGATATGCATTTGCCTTTAAGAAAAAGATTTTGCCGCTTCTGCCAGGACAAGATAAAGACGATAGATTATAAAGACATAAAAAGATTAGAATCTTTTATTACTGAAAGGGGCAAGATAGTTTCAACGCGTATTTCAGGCAACTGTGCCAAACACCAGAGGAGAATCGCAGAAGAAATTAAAAAAGCAAGGTTCCTTTCGCTTATTCCTTACCTGCGTTAAAAGAGATTTTTTAAAAGGGGTTTTTGACTCGTGGAAGTTATTCTAAACCAGGATGTAGACAAGTTAGGCAAGGCCGGAGCTGTCGTTAATGTAAAAGAAGGGTTTGCCCGCAATTTTCTTATACCTAACAAGCTTGCCATGCCAGCGACCTCTGCCAACCTCAAAAAACTGGAACAGGAAAAACAAAAGAAGGTTGCCGAATTCCAGAAAACCAAGAAAGAATTTGAGCAACTGAAGACCAAGTTAGACAGCCTCTCTTTAACTATACCAGCCCTGATACATGAAGAAGATAAATTATTCGGCAGTATAAGCTCGCAAGATATAGCCCAGGCGCTTAAAGACGAAGGTTTCGAGATTGATAAAAATTCCATTACCATTGAAGAACCCATTAAATCTTTGGGGATTTATGAGATACCCATCAAATTACATCCGGAAGTTTCTACCAAAATAAAAGTTTGGATTGTTAAGAAATAATATGGCAAATAATGAAATAGCTGTACTGGAAAAAGTCCCGCCGCAGAATTTAGAGGCAGAGATGGCGGTACTGGGCTCTATGCTTTTGGATGAGGAGGCCATATCAGTGGCCTGCGAGTCATTAGGCAAAGAATCTTTTTATAAGGATAGCCACCGCAAGATTTTTTCTGCGATATTGGACCTATACAATGCCAACAAGGCAGTTGACCTGATTACCCTGACCGATGCCCTTAAGCGCGAGGGCAGCCTAGATGAGGTGGGGGGAGCAAGTTTCTTAACCAGCCTGGCTAATTCTGTCCCCACAGCCGCCAATATTAACCATTACGTAAGTATCGTCAAAGAAAAGAGCATCTTAAGGGCACTGATAAATAACGCCACAAGAATAGTTACGCTCTGCTATGAAAGCGAAGGTAACATTGATGAGGTAGTAGATTCTTCGGAGAGGTTCATATTTGAGGTTAGCGACACCAGGGCCAAGGGTAGCTATATACATCTTAAGGAAATTGTTAAAGATAGCATTGAGACAATAGATAAGCTCTACCAGAAAAAGGCGCACGTTACCGGCATACCTACCGGCTATATAGACTTTGATATCAAGACCGCAGGATTGCATCCTTCAGATTTGATTGTCGTTGCAGGCAGGCCGTCCATGGGCAAAAGCGCCTTTGCTATAGGCATAGCAGAGTATGCCGGCGTAGTAGAGAAGATCCCCTTGGCCGTTTTTAGCCTGGAGATGTCAAAGGAACAGCTGGTACAGAGGATGCTCTGCTCTCACGCTAAAGTTGACGCGCATAAGGTAAGGACAGGGTATTTAGCGACCTCAGACTGGCCGCGTTTGACAGCAGCAGCAGGGAAGCTTTCCGAGGCACCGATATTTATAGATGACTCACCGGCAATTTCCGTGATGGAACTTCGGGCCAGGGCACGCAGGCTTAAAAGCCACCATGATATACAGTTGATTATATTGGACTATATGCAATTGATGCGCGGCTCAATGAATCTGGAAAATAGGCAGCAGGAGATTTCTGAAATCTCGCGTTGTCTAAAGGCATTGGCCAGGGAATTGCATGTACCGGTAGTGGCTATCAGCCAGCTGTCCAGGGCGGTAGAGTCACGCACAGACCACCGGCCGCAACTCTCTGATTTAAGGGAATCAGGAGCGATAGAGCAGGATGCGGATGTAGTAGTCTTAATATTAAGGGAAGAATATTATAATCCTACCTCTGAAAACCAGGGGATTGCCGAAATAAATATCGCAAAGCAGCGCAATGGCCCGGTGGGTTCGCTGAAATTAACTTTTATCAAAGAATACACCAGGTTTGAGAATATTATCAGGGTAGAGTAATCACAAATAGGGACGGTTCTGATACAACGTAACATGTTATCAGAACCGTCCCTAAGAAATCGAGAACTGTCACTAGGGATAAATAAAAATATTGATTTAACTTGCGTTTACTAATATAATAACAACAATGCGTAAAACTATCTTCCTTCTTTTAGCATCTTTATTTTTCTTCAGCCTGTCTTCTGTGTTGTTTGCGGCAGAAGAGGCAGCACCCGCCTTGACTAAAGAGCAGCCAAAGATGGTCAAGCTTATCGAAGTCAGGGGCAATAAAGCAATAAGCACCAATACTATTATCTCCAAGATGAAGACCAGGATTGGCAGCCCTTATCAGGAGAATGTGACGAGCGACGATTTAAAAAGGCTTTATCTGTTAGGTTTCTTTACCGATATAAAAATCGATACAGAGAGCTATAAAGACGGCGTAAAGATAATAGTCACGGTTTCAGAACGCCCCATAATAGAGAAGATTACATTTTCCGGTACCACCCATATCACCATGAAGGAAGAGAAGCTTAAAGAGCAATTAAAATCAAGAGAGGGGCAATACCTTGATTATCCTAATTTAGCTGAAGATGTGCGCATACTCTCCAAGATGTATGAAAAGATGGGGTTTTCCCAGGCCCAGATAAAATACGAGGTAAATGTTAATGAAGAAACCAACAAGGCAAAAGTACAATTTAATGTAGCGGAAAGCAAGCGCGTGAAGATTCAGGATATCATTGTGCAGGGCAATAAAGCCTTTTCTAAGACAAGAATATTGAGGCTGATTAAAACCAGAAAGGCCTGGTTTTTTAACGCCGGGGTACTTAAGGAGGACGTCTTAAAAGAGGATATGGAACGCCTGAAATCATTCTATCGTAAAGAAGGGTTTAGCGATGTTGCGGTCGGCTACGAAGTAACATCCGACCCCAAAAAAACATACCTGTTATTTGTCACAATAAAAATACAGGAAGGCAAGAGATACCTGGTAGGAAATGTTACTGTTCATGGGAATAAGGAAATTCTGGAAAAGGATGTTTTATCAAGGTTAAAAGAATGCATCCCCGGCAAAGTCTTCAGCCAGGAATCACTAAAGCTTGACGTGGCTAACATACAAGGCCTGTATTTTGACCGCGGCTATATCACTGCCCAGGTGCAGGAGGCCACCTCTTTAAATTCCTCTACAGGGCGTGTTGATATCGTTTACAGCATTACGGAAAATGAAATTGCCTATGTGGGAAAAATTAAAATCAGGGGCAATGTCAAAACCAGAGATGTGGTAATCCGCAGGGAGTTAAGGATTCATCCCGGAGATAAATTTGACGGAGAAAAACTGAGGCGCAGCAAGGAAAGGTTGCAAAACTTAGGGTTTTTTGAAGAAGTCAGCTATGATACAGAAGACACGGCTGTCTCCGATAAAAAAGACCTGATAGTGGAAGTCAAGGAGACTAAGACCGGAGCATTTAGTTTCGGCGGAGGTTATAGCACAGTAGACGAATTTGTGGGGTTTGTGGAGATAGAACAGAAGAATTTTGACTGGAAGAATTTTCCATATTTTACAGGTGCAGGACAAAATTTAAAGCTTAGGGCATCGTTTGGGTCTCTTACCGAGGAGTTTGATTTGAGTTTTACCGAACCATGGCTTTTTGATTATCCTATATCTTTTGGTTTTGACGCCTATCAACGCAGCCATAAAAGAGATAGCGACGTAGGCTATGGTTATGATGAAGATGTATCCGGAGGAGACGTTCGCTTAGGCAGGGAAATATCAGAGTACGCAAGGACAGACCTGATGTACCGGTTTGAAAGGATTAAGATTACAAATATAACGGAGAATTCCACGGAAGATTTAAAAAGAGAAGAGGGCTCCAATTTGATTAGCAGCTTGACCCCCGGTTTTACCTTTGACAGCCGGGATAACGTATTTGAGCCTACAAAAGGAAATTTATTGACCGGTTCTTTGGAGTGGGCTGGCGGCCCGTTTGGAGGGGATAAGGATTTCTGGAAATTCTATGGCCGGGCATCCCACTATATTCCTTTACCTAAAAATTCTAGCCTGGAGATTAGAGGGAGGGCAGGTTTAGCAAAGCCTTACAGCGATAGTGAGCTGGTACCGATATATAAACGGTTTTTTGCCGGCGGTGCCTATACTATAAGGGGCTATGAAGAGAGAAGTATAGGCCCTATTGACACGGCATCTAAGGATCCGTTAGGCGGAGAATCACTGTTAGTCGGAAATCTCGAGTATACATACCCTGTATTTAATTTTATCAAAGTAGCCGCCTTTTATGATATAGGAAATGTTTGGGCAAAAATGGGAGATTTTGGTTCAGGGAATTTTAAATCGGCATTCGGCTTAGGGCTAAGAATTAAGACACCCATCGGCCCGGTAATGCTTGATTACGGCATACCCTTAAATAAGGCACCCGGAGAGGATGAGAAAAGCAGCGGAAGGTTCCACTTTAGCGCAAGCCACGGCTTCTAAAATCGAAATCTAGAGTAGATAGTAGGTAGTATGTAGCATTTAGGGTGGCGTCCCCACATGCTGACTACTACCTACTTTGTATAAGTAACTGAACTGGTAGTAATTTACAGTTAAATAAAAAGGGAGGAAATATGAAGAGGACGACAGTGTCGTTGCTATTGTTTATGTTTGTTTTTAGTTTTCTTGCAGGAGTTGCACAAGCAGCGGATAAGTTTGCCTATATTGAATTAAGGCGTATTTTTGATGAATATTCCAAGACCAAAGACTACGATAAAGTTTTGGAACAGAAAGAAAGCGCCTATAGCGGAGAGAGGGATAAAAAGGTAAATGAGATAAAGCAGATTCAGGATAAAATAGGTCTTTTAAGCGATAAAGAAAAAAATGCAAAAAGCGGTGACCTGCAGACAAAAATCAAAGTTCTTCAGGAAACTGACAGGCAAAAACTTGCAGACCTGCGAAAAGAATCCAATGAAAAAAGAGTGGAGATAATGAAGGATATCGAGGCTGCAATTAAGGCATACTCGGAAAAAGAAGGCTATACGGTTGTTTTTAATGAGGTAGGCGTACTTTATAATGTCAAAAGTCTGGATATCACGGATAAGGTCCTAGATGTCCTTAATAAAGGATATAAGAGATAACCAGGTATGCGTAAAACTCTTAAGGAAATAGCAAAACTTATTGACGGCGAAGTAGTAGGCGATGAGGCGACCGTAATTACAGGCGTGGCCGGGATAAAAGAAGCCTACAAAGGCGATATCACCTTTTTGGCTAACCCAAAATATTTTTCCCTTATAGAAAAAACGCGGGCTTCGGCAATTATCACTGCCAGGCAGGTAGAGAGAATCTCTAAACCCATTATCCGCACGGACAATCCATCTTTGGCATTTGCAAAGATAGTTTCCCTGATTGCGCCAAATGGAATAGGCCATCCCAAAGGCATACATCCTAGCGCAATAGTGGGCAAGGGTGTATCGCTTGGAAAGGGTATTGCCATCGGCCCTTATGCGGTTGTAGAAGACGAAGTCTGCTTAGGCGATGAAACGATAATCTATGCAGGTTGTTTCATCGGCCATCATACCAAAATAGGCAGTAATACGATAATCTACCCTCATGTTTCTATCCGCGAACGCATAACTATCGGCTGTCGCGTAATTATCCACAGCGGCACAGTCATAGGTTCTGACGGTTTTGGCTTCGCTAATATAAAAGGACTGCATCATAAAATCCCACAAATAGGAACGGTGGAGATAGGAGATGACGTGGAGATTGGTGCAAATGTTACTATTGACCGTGCGCGTTTTGATAAGACGGTTATCGGTAACGGCACCAAGATAGACAATCTTGTGCAAATCGCCCATAATGTGGTGATAGGCGAGAATTCTATCATCGTAGCACAGGCAGGGATTTCCGGGAGCACAAATATCGGACGAGGAGTAACCTTGGCTGGCCAGGCAGGATTAGTGGGGCATATTACAGTCGGAGACGGCGCAATTGTAGCAGCCCAGGCAGGCGTTACCAAGTCCGTGCCCCCTAACACTACTGTTTCCGGTTATCCTGCGCGGCGCCACGATACCGCAAAACGAGTAAATGCCTGTGTGCAGAATCTCCCCAAGCTATACGCCACCATCGCAGAATTAAAGAAAAAAATACAGGAATTAGAAGACAGGCTGAAAGATAAATAGAAAGCCTACCTGCCGGCAGGCAGGCGGTCCTACAAAATATGAGTAAACAAAGGACAATTCAGAAGGAATTGAGTTTAAAGGGAATGGGCCTGCATACGGCAAATAAGGTTAATTTAACCTTTAAGCCCGCGCCCGAGGATAGCGGGATTAATTTTATAAGGATAGATTTGCCTGATAAGCCGGTGATTAAGGCGTCGGTAGATTATTTGCTTTCTCCGTCGCGTTCTTGGCGGCGTTCTTCTGTGGGGAACGGCCAAGCGGAAATTCATACTATTGAGCATCTGATGGCGGCATTAGCCGGGACGGGTATAGATAATATCTATATTGAGATTGACAATGACGAAGTGCCCGGCCTGGATGGAAGCAGCTTAAATTTTTTTGAAATATTGAATGAGGCAGGAATCAAAGAACAGGAAAAAGACCGCCAGTATTATTCAATTAAAGAACCCATCTTTCAGGAAGAAGACGGCTCTTCTATTATTGCATTGCCCTTTTCGGAATTCAAAATTTCCTACACCCTGAATTACAATCACCAGCTCTTAGAGACCGAATTCTTAGAATTAAATCTTAATTCTGAGGTATTTAAAAATGAGATTGCGCCTGCGCGCACTTTCTGCCTTCAGGAAGAGGCAGCTGAATTGCAGCGCCAGGGTTTAGGCCGCGGTGCAAATTACGATAATACCCTGGTCATAGGTAAAAACGGAGTTATAAACAACAAATTGCGTTATCAAAATGAATTCATCCGCCATAAAATATTGGATTTAATCGGTGATTTATATCTTGTCGGCTGTCCTATAAAAGGCCACATCATCGCTTTAAGGAGCGGCCATTCGTTAAATTTAAAAATTGCCAGGAAGATAAGCGAACAGAGACAGAGGTATTCAATGGGAGGGGTAGGGGCAGGTTACCATCCGGTGGAAGGAGAAGAGCTTGATATCAGTACTATCAAGAAGATACTGCCGCATCGCGAACCATTTTTATTCGTAGACAAAGTAATTTCATTAGAAAAAGGCAAGCGCGCTACCGGCATCAAGAATGTGACTATAAATGATTATTTTTTTAAAGGGCATTTCCCGGGAAGGCCTGTTATGCCTGGCGTGTTGATTGTAGAAGCCATGGCACAGGTAGGCGGAGTGATGATGCTTGCTCCGGAAGAAAACCGCGGGAAACTCGCCTTTTTCCTGGCCGCTGACAATATAAAGTTTCGTAAGACCGTAGTCCCCGGAGACCAGCTTGTGCTGATGGTGGAAGCGGGAAAGGTAAAATCAAGGACCGGCCAGGTGCACGCAAAGGCATTGGTTTGTGGCAAGATAGTTGCAGAGGCTGATTTGATGTTTGCGCTTGTTGAAGGTTAATGACGATGAAAATACATCCTACAGCGATAGTTTCTAAGAAAGCAAAACTAGCCGAAGATATTGTAATCGGTCCTTATTCTATAGTTGGAGATAATGTAACAGTCGGCCCCCGGACAAAGATAGGCGCGAATTGCCTGATTGAAGGCAACACCAGCATTGGATGCGGCTGTGAGATTTTTACGGGCGCAGTTATCGGGAGCCGGCCCCAAGACCTGAAATTTAAAGGCGAAAATGTTTTCCTGGAGATAGGCGATAATAATATGATCCGGGAGTACTGCACATTTAATCCCGGTACCGGTGATAACGGCAGGACGGTTGTCGGCAATAACAATTTGTTTATGGCCTATTCGCATATCGCACATGATTGCATAGTAGGCAATCACTGCATAATTGCAAATAACGGCACCCTTGCCGGCCATGTAACCATTGAGGATAAGGCAGTGGTCGGAGGATTAGTGGCAATACATCAATTCGTGAGGGTAGGCAAGCTTTCTATCGTTGGCGGCTGTTCCAAGGTCGTTTCGGATATACCCCCTTATTCTACATGCGACGGACATCCTGCACGGATATATGGCCTTAATCTGGTGGGATTAAAAAGAGAAAAATTCTTAAGGGAGTCGATAAAAGAGCTCGAATGTGCATTTAAGATACTGTTTAATTCAGGACTTTCCATAAAGCACTCCCTGGAGAAAGTCGAAAAAGAAGTAAAACAGACTAAGGAAGTTTCCTATCTCGTTAATTTTATAAAGAATTCGCAGCGCGGCATAGCCCATTCTTGCCGGAAATAGGTTTTGTTACCGGGAAACAGGGACGGTTCTCCTGAAAGAGCCGTCCCTGAAATTTAATATGGAAAAAATAGGCTTAATCGCAGGGAATAGAAAATTTCCATTTATTTTTTCTGAGGCTGCAAAGAAAAAAGATTATTATATCGTTGCTGTAGCCATAAAGGGAGACACCTCTGTAAAATTAAAGAAATTTGTAGATAAAATTTACTGGATAGGATTAGACGAATTCAGCCTTCTCTTTGATATATTTAAAAAAGAAGGCGTAGAGAAAATAATCATGGCAGGGCAAATCAGCCCTCGCCGGTTATTCAGTAAAGAGATAGGCAGGGACGCGCAATTGCAGCAATTAATCTCTTCTTTAAAAGATAAAAAAGCAGATACTATATTCGGAGCGATAGCCTTAAAGTTAAAAGAATCGGGTTTTCAATTGATGGACTCTACCGCATTTATTCAGGATTTCCTTCCCAAGAAAGGCACGCTTTCTAGGCTAGAACCGGACTTTAGGATATGGGAAGATATTTATTTCGGTCTGGATTTAGCCAAGGCTGTTGCTTGCCTGGATATAGGCCAGACAGTGGCGGTAAAAGACAAGGCAATAGTAGCGGTTGAGGCATTGGAGGGAACGGATAACCTCATTAAGCGGGCAGGAAGAATTACCGATGGTATAACAGTAGTGAAAGTGAGCAAGCCAAAACAGGATATGCGTTTTGATATACCGGTTGTAGGGCTGAATACTATAAAAAATCTGGTAAGGGCAGGCGCAAAGAGCCTTGCTATCGAAGCAGATAAGACAATTTTTATAGACAAGAGAGAGAGTTTGGCATTGGCTGATAAAAAAGGCATTTCTGTGGTTGCGGTATAGCCGTTAAAAATTCTTGACAGGGCTTTAGTTAAAGTGTATAAATAGTAATACCAAAAAGGAGGTAGCTATGGCAAGGATAGCTGCAGCAAAGACAGCAGAGTTTAAGCTCTATGCGCCGCAGGCAAAACGGGTCAGCCTCGCAGGCAGTTTTAATAATTGGAATACCAGGACTCTTTCTGCAAAAAAAGATTCCAGCGGCAATTGGACAGTTAAAGCGAAATTAACACCTGGCAGGCACGAATACAAATTTATTGTAGACGGGTCATGGATGAACGATCCCCGTTGTAACTCTCATGTTGGCAATTCCTTCGGGTCACAGAACTCTGTTATAGAAATAAAATAAACTAGCCCCACCTTTCTATTAATTGTTAAAAATTTTTAAGAAGGTGGGGTTTTATTTTGCCCAGCGAAGCTTGGGTTATGGTATAATGAAGCCATGGCACCTCAACTTCGCTGGAGTGCATCCTAAGCTGCTGAAAGGATTCGAAGGATGAAATACATATATGGGCCGGTAAAATCACGCAGATTGGGTTTATCCTTAGGGTTGAGCCTTACCCCTTATAAAATCTGCGATTTTGACTGCATTTATTGCCAGTTAGGCAAGACAGTGGATTTAACCCCGCAAAGGCAAGAGTTCATAAAAATAGAAGATATTCTTAACGAATTTAAATCTTGGCTGCAGAATAATCCCGGTGGAGCCAAGGAGTTGGATTATGTTACCATTTCCGGCTCCGGTGAACCTACATTAAATATTAAAATAGGCGAATTAATTAGAGAAATAAAGAAATCAGCCTCCTGCCGGATAGCAGTCATTACCAATGCTTCATTACTAAGCGATCCGCAGTTACGCCTTGAATTAAAAACGGCTGATTTAATAGTGCCTTCCCTGGATACGGTAATCCCCGAAATTTTCCAGCAAATTGACCGGCCGCATCAAAATATAAAAATAGGCCAGGTTATCGATGGTTTAGTAAGTTTGAGGAAAGAATTCAGTGGTAAAATTTGGCTGGAGATAATGCTGGTGGCAGGTGTAAACGACGATTTAAGGCAAATCAGGAAACTAAAAGAAGTCGTAGATAGAATAAATCCGGATAAAATTCAGCTGAATTCTCCGGTCCGCAGTACCTGCGAACCAGGACTGTTGCCGGTAGATAAGGGCAAGCTTGATAAGATTAGGGGAATTTTAGGAGAGAAGTGCGAGATAATCTAATCGGCGCCTGTAGCTCAATTGGATAGAGCGCTTGCCTTCGAGTCCCTCGTTAAATTTTTGACTCGATCCCGAGCCCCGTTGTTATTTTGAAAAATTTATATTGTGCCTGTAGCTCAACTGGATAGAGCGTCAGTCTTCGAGTCCCTCGTTAAATTCTTGACTCGACCCCGAGCCTCTGAAAAAGGTCTTTTAAATGCTAATAGATTTTTGCGCTCGTAGCTCAATGGATAGAGCGCTAGCCTTCGGAGCTAGGCGTTGCGAGTTCGACTCTCGCCGAGCGCGGAATTTAACTCGGGATCCGCCTCATACATAGGCGAGGGGCGGAACTGAATGTTGCAGGTTCAATTCCTGCCAGGCACATTTTTGGATATGCCTCGGGAGGCGTTGCGAGTCCCTTCGCATGAATTCAAACATAGGCGAAGGGTCTCGCCGAGCGCGAAATTTAACTCGGGATCCGCCTCATGCGTAGGCGAGGGGCGGAGCAGAATGTTGCAGGTTCAATTCCTGCCAGGCGCATTAGACTATGCATATTTTGCAAAGATTCAATAAATATTTATTTTTACCTCTTTTTTTGCTTTGTATTTTTACCTTTTTTAGCCGTAATAATTTTAGAAATGTTAACGAAGTTGCGCCTGGACTTCTGAATCAGCCCGTGCAGTACACATTAAATAATAGGGAAGAAATAGAATTTAGCAAAGATAACTACGAATACCATCTTAAACCGCTTTATAGCTATGAGATAAACGCTTTAATTATCGGTAAGATGGATTATAAGCTATTTAGTATCTATAAATACGACAGTATTTTTCCCGTGGATTTATGCCTGATTTGGGGCAGTAATGTAGCTAATAAAGTTTATAAGGATAGAAGGATTAAATTTTCACAGGATTGCCGTTGGTGCTGGGTACAGTGGGAAGGTGAAGTAGATTTTAGTATGGGCGAAATGTCGAATAACCATTTGTTAGTAAATGACAGGGGATTGGAAAGGAAGATAAACAGTCTTCTCAGGGGTGACCAGATAAGGATTAAAGGCAAATTGGTAAATGTTGAAGCTAAGGCCATGGGGAAAGATTCTCCTGAGCAGATACAATGGAATACAAGCGCCTCTAGGTCTGACAACGGTGCTGGCGCCTGCGAGGTGATTTATGTTGAAGAGATAGAAATTTTAAAGAAGGCCAATTTATTTTCTGATACCCTGTTTAAAGCCGGTTGTCTTGGGTTAATTGCATTAATTATATTGAATGTAATTGATTTTTTTCTTCCGTTTTATAGAGATTAATTCCTATATTGAAAAGCATTATATTTTAAGATAGAATATCTTCTAATAAATTTAACGGGCCATTAGCTCAAGCGCCATAATCCACGGCGCATTTCGCTAATGGCGTGGTAGAAAAACTTGTAATATTTTGGGCCATTAGCTCAATTGGCAGAGCAGGACACTCTTAATGTCAAGGTCGTAGGTTCGACTCCTACATGGCCCATAAACTTTCTCGCCATTTTATGTAATGAAAAATTATGAACTTATCGAGCATACCGCAGATTTAGCCGTCAGGGTAAGGGGAAAGGATTTAAATGAATTATTCAAAAATACGGCCCTGGCGATTTTTGAGATTTCATCCGAAAAGCTAAGAAATAAAGATATAAAACACAAAAAAATAATAATTAAACAAAAAGCAGATAATCTGCCGGAGCTTTTCGTTAACTGGCTGAATGAAGTGATATCTCTGTCAGCAGCCAAGGGGTTAATCTTTGACGGTTTCCAGATTAGTAAATTAACTGAAAATAACCTGGAGGCGGTCGCTTCATGTTCGGATATAAAGAATTATAAAATAAATTCCGAGATTAAAGCAGCTACTTATCATGAGTTGCATATAGAGAAGAATGAATCAGGCTGGCAGGCAGAGGTGATTTTTGATGTATGAAACCCGAGAGGTAGCGTTAGAGAAGATTGATGATTTTCGCTGGAGAATCCCCAGGTCATACAAGCCGGGGATGCGCGTGCCCGGGATTATTTATGCCGACGAGAAGTTATTAAAAGATATCCGGCAGGATAAGGCACTGGAACAGGTGGCTAACGTGGCATTTCTCCCCGGGATTGTAAATGCTTCATTTGCCATGCCCGACATTCACTGGGGTTATGGTTTTTGTATCGGCGGAGTAGCAGCTACCGACCCTGAGAATTCAGGGGTAGTGTCTCCCGGAGGAGTAGGATTTGATATTAACTGCGGGGTCAGGCTTTTAAAAACTAATTTTCAATACGAAGATATAAAAGATAAATTGAAAGATTTAGTTTATGCGTTGTTTTCAGATATCCCTGCCGGTGTCGGCTCCAAAGGAGACATCAGGGTAAGCGCAAAAGAAGAAAAAGAAATTCTGGTTAAAGGTTCAAAATGGGCAGTAGGCAAAGGTTACGGGACACAAGAGGATTTAGAGTGCACCGAAGAAAACGGCGCAATACAGGGTGCAGACCCGCAAGCCGTCTCTGAAAGGGCCTATGAAAGGGGAAAAGCGCAGTCAGGGACTTTAGGTTCGGGGAATCACTTTTTAGAGGTTCAGGTAATTGACCAGCTTTACGATAGGGATATTTGCGACGAATTGGATTTGAATTTAGGCCAGGTTACGGTGATGATTCATTCCGGTTCGCGCGGATTGGGTTATCAGATCTGTGAGGATTATGTCAAGAGCATGCAGCATTGCCTGCAGAAATACAATATCAACGTACCGGACCGCCAGCTTGCCTGCGCGCCGGTTAATTCTGCGGAAGGCAAAGCATATCTTTCCGCAATGAAATGCGCTGCAAATTATGCCTGGGCAAACCGGCAATGCCTGATGCATCTTACGCGCATGGTGTTTGAAAAGATTTTCTCCCTCTCCTGGCAGAAAATGGGGATGTCTTTGATTTATGATGTAGCCCACAATATCGCAAAGATAGAAAAGCATGTTGTTGATGGCAAAGAAAAGGATTTATGTATACACAGAAAAGGCGCAACCAGGGCTTTTCCTCCGGGGCATGCTGCCCTGCCAGAAAGGTATAAGAAAATCGGGCAGCCTGTGATTATCCCGGGAGATATGGGTAGGAATTCTTATCTTTTAGCCGGGACTCAAAAGGCAATGGAGGAGACATTCGGCTCTACATGTCATGGAGCAGGACGCCTAAAATCCCGCACTGCCGCTGCAAAGTCAATAAATCTAGGTGTTTTATTGAAAGTATTGGAAGCTAAGGGTATAATAGTTAGGGCCTCCGGAAGGGGGACAATCGTAGAGGAAGCGCCCCAGGCGTATAAAGATGTTAACGATGTGGTGGATGTGGTGCATAATGCCGGAATTTCCAAGCGTGTCTGCAGGATGAAGCCGGTTGGCGTAATTAAAGGATAATCTTGCATCCCACCTTCCCCTTCAAATCAGAAACTGTTTCTAAGTTGAGAGGGACAGTGGGACAGGAAGGAGAGTTAGAATGCAGATAAAATTGCAAGAGGGAGAGCAAATCCTATTTGAAGGCAGGCCGGAAAAGAAGATATTTTTTATGTGGATTTTTACCAAGGTTATACCCGCATGTGTTATAGTAAGTTTTATCATTTTATGGGCAACCTTATTTTTTGGCGCTATGTTTGCTGCCGCAACAAAATGTAAGGAGCCGCCGTTTCATCTACTGCCGCCTTTATTTAAATTCTTCATTCCTCTGACCTTTGTCGCCGCCCTTTTTTATTACAGGGCCTTAAAAGAAACATATCATTACTATATTACAAACCAGAGATGCGTTTTTGAAGGTGGAATTATTGTAAGGCGCCTAAGAAGCGTCCCGTATCATAAAATAACCGATGTAGAAATTAACCAGAATATAATTGAGCGATTCATCGGACTCTATTCCCTGAAAATATTTACTCCTGGGACGGGGAGCGTGGGTGTGCCAGGATTTGAAAAGGCAGAGATTGTATTCTATGGCTTAAAAGACGCTGAGACAGCAGCAAATATTATCCAGGGGATACTTAAACAATATAAGGCAACGGGGGAATAAATGCTTGATATAAAATTTATTCGGGAAAATACGGATTTAGTAAAGAAATCCATTCAAGACCGCGGCATAAACTTGAAATTAGACGCCTTTATTGAGCTCGACAATGCCAGGCGCAAGAACTTAAGTGAGCTGGAGGGATTAAGGGAGCAAAAGAATAAGGCCAATGCGGAGATTTCTCTTTTATTAAAAGAAAAACGCGATGCCAAACCAAAGATTGTTTCAATGAAAGAGATTTCTGACCGGATAGATGACTTGGAGGGCAAATTAAAAGAAATAGACTCTGAATTAAATAAGATATTGTTGACTATTCCCAATATACCACACGTATCCATTCCGCGGGGGGACGCATCTTCTAATCAGATTGTACGCACCTTTGGAGATGTGCCAAAATTTGATTTTCCTGCAGTCACCCATATTGAACTTAGCCAGCATTTAGGCCTTATTGATTTTGGGTGCGCCAGCAAAATTACTGCTTCAAATTTTGTGCTCTATAAAGGATGGGGGGCAAAGCTCGAAAGGGCCCTTTTTAATTTTATGCTGGATTTACACACCGCCAAACACGGCTATACGGAAATATTTCCGCCTTTTTTAGTAAACCGTGCTTCCATGACCGGTACAGGCCAGCTTCCAAAATTAGAAGAGGATATGTACCGCTTAAAAGATGATGATTTGTTTCTCATACCTACCGCAGAAGTGCCCCTGACAAATATATTCCGCGATGAGATATTAGACGAAAAAGATTTGCCCATTTTTTATACGGCCTATACTGCCTGTTTTAGAAGAGAGGCCGGTTCTTACGGAAAAGATACCAAAGGCCTTATGCGTGTACACCAATTTGATAAGGTAGAATTAGTCAAGTTTGTCAGGCCGCAAGATTCCTATGATGAATTGGAGAAACTGGTAAAGAATGCAGAAGAAGTCCTGCAGTTATTAGGACTGCCTTACAGGGTGGTAGTTTTGTCTACCCAGGACCTAAGCTTTGCCGCAAGTAAATGTTATGATTTGGAGGCCTATGCAGCAGGAATAGATAAATGGCTTGAGGTATCCAGTTGCTCTAATTTTGAGAGCTTTCAGGCACGCAGGGCAAATATCAAATATAGAAAGGAAACCGGTAAAAGAGAAACGGAATACGTGCATACATTAAACGGTTCAGGGGTTGCCCTTGCTCGTACGCTGATAGCAATATTAGAAAATTATCAACAAAAAGACGGATCAGTGATAATACCCGAAGTCCTAAGGCCTTACTTGGATGGAAAAGAAAGAATCCCCTAAGAAAAAGAATACAGAATCACGGCAGAAAGGGAATTGGCCATTTGCTAAAACGAGCGGCTTTTCTGACCGCATTTTTAGCATAATTAAACTTGTTTTAGGGATATGTCTTCTTTTCCTGGTTTACACATCTTCGGTCAGCTTTATTGGCGAATTTTCAAAGATTGACAGGGTATTGCAAAATTATTTCTGGTGGGGAGCGGTTACATTTCTGATAATTTATTTATTCATCTGGGAGCCGGCAATAATTTACACAAAAGGCCAGCGGGCCCTGGAATTGACCTTCAATTTATTTAAACCCCTGGTCCGCGTTGCTCCCTATCTATTTCCTATTTATACAATAATCCTCCTGGCCGCCTATGGGTTATTATCCCTGATATTTGGCTCACAGGAGGTAATCAAGTTTTTCATGTTCTTTTTTAGTTTCAGCATAGCCTTACATCTGGTCTTTAGTGCAAAATCTCTGCGCTCTAAACAGGAAGATTTTTTGAAGGCAAATTACATCTTCGGATTTTCTTTTTTATATGTATTAAACCTGGCACTACTTGCTTTAGTTTTGAACCTGGTCTTTGCTGAATTTTCTTTCGTCAGCTACTTCAACAATTCATTTCAGCAGGCAAAAGATATATTTTACGCTGTCTTTAATCAGCTTTTCTTAAGATAAATTTCGGTGGGGTGGCTGAGTGGTTGAAAGCGGCAGTCTTGAAAACTGTTGAGGGGAGTTCTCCCCTCCGTGAGTTCGAATCTCACCCCCACCGCCAGTTGAAAAGATTTACAGGAGGATCTCAATGCCGGAGAAGAAAATCAAAATTCTTATGGTAGATGATGATAAGGAGATTTGCGACCTCATAAAACAATATTTTCAAATGACCGGTAAGTATAAAGTGCTTGTTGCCAGCGAAGGAAATATCGGTATGCGGCTTGCCTTTTGCCACTGGCATAAACCGCATATAGTCTTACTTGATTTAAACATGCCCGGGATAGACGGATTTGAAGTATTGAGAAGGCTGCGCACGGATAAGGAGACTTCGTATACTCCTGTAGTGATACTTACCGGCAGGCAAGATTATGCTTCACAGATAAAGGCAGAAGGCTTGTATTGCGATGATTATATTGTAAAGCCTATTGAGCTTAAGGCGTTACAAGCCAGAATAGAAGAAGTGTTGAAAAAGCGCGGGATAACGGAATAGACGGATTCCGCTATCCCCGCATCAAAATTGGAAGGATGGCAGAGTGGTCGAATGCGGCGGTCTCGAAAACCGTTATCCCGCAAGGGATCGCAGGTTCAAATCCTGCTCCTTCCGCCAACTTTCTCATTAATGAGAAAGTTGGCGGAAGCCAAAATAATGTATTTTGGCATCATCGCTTGAGTTTTTTTGAGAAAAATGGCGGATGCTGAAACAATGTGTTTCAGCGCCGCCAACAAAACTTGGCGGATACCAAAACAATGTGTTTTGGTATCATCGCTATAAATTTGAGATTCTTTCGACACCAATTAGATTAATTTAATTGGTGTCTACAGAATCCAAAAAATTTTACATTAAAATTTTTTGGAGAGGTCGCGTAGTGGCCGAGCGCGCGTGTCTGGAGTACACGTGATCCGCAAGGGTCCGAGGGTTCGAATCCCTCCCTCTCCGTTTGAATTTTGCGACAAGCAAAATTCAAACGGCACTCAAGCGAGCGTAGCGAGGCGACAAGCCGAGCAGCGAGCGGAGTGCATGTTCTACTTAATTCCGACAAGGCAAAAAACCACGGCACTCAAGCGAGCGTAATTTTGCGACAAGCAAAATAGCGAGCGGAGTGCATGCCAAGTTTTGTGGGTGAACCGTCCGACGAGAAGAAAGGCAGTATTTGCCCACACTAATTGTGGACGCGAACCCTGAAGTGTAATTTAATATTAAATAGGAGTCGGCGATGAAACAATGGTACGAGTCATTATTTGAAAATTACGCTCACAAATACGATGAGGAATGTTATGTCCACGGGACTATCGGCGAATGTGATTTTATCGAGCAGGAGTTCGGCCGCGATAAATCCACAAAGATCATTGATATCGGCTGTGGTACTGGACGCCATTCTATTGAGTTGGCAAAAAGGGGTTATCAGATTGCCGGTATAGATTTATCCGAGTCACAGCTTAAAAGGGCGAGGGAAAAGGCCAAAGAGGCAGGGGTGACGATCGATTTCCAGAAGCATGACGCGCGGGCCCTTCCGTTTGAGGGAGAATTCGATCTGGCTATTATGCTTTGCGAAGGTGGTTTTTCTTTGATGGAAACAGATGAAATGAACTTCGAGATATTAAAAAATGTGACCAAGTCACTGAATAATAAAGGGAAATTCGTATTTACCACATTAAACGGATTGTTTCCGCTTTTTCATTCGGTCAAGGAATTTTACGAGTCAGCAAGCAAAAAAGGAGGCTCAACTTGTAAAAGCATCTCCTTCGATTTGATGACCTTCCGAGATCACAATACAGTTGAATTTGAAGATGACAACGGGAACAAAAAGGTATTGGAATGCAATGAACGCTATTATGTTCCCAGTGAAATAACCTGGCTTTTAAAATCGCTCGGATATAAAAAAATCGATATCTTCGGCGCAAAGCTCGGAGCATACTCAAGAAACGACAAGCTGTCCACCGAAGATTTTGAAATGCTTGTTGTTTCTCAAAAATGAGGGTTAATTGTTGATGGGGCAGTCTAAAGATATTTGCCAGCCCATGCTCCGCTTGCGGAAGATTTTTATAAGTAACGGTATTTCAATGGGTTGTAGGGTTAGCCTACCGTCAACGACTACCCGCTGAATTTTTTGGACAACAAAAAATTCAGCGGCACTCAAGCGAGCGTAGCGAGGCGACAAGCCGAGCAGCGAGCGGAGTGCATGTCCCACTTAATTCCGACAAGGCAAAAAACCACGGCACTAAAGCGGACTTCCATACCAAATTTTTCGTCTCTTCAAGTCAATTATACCCTTCCAGTAGCAAATTAAAAAATAGCTTGACAAAACAAAAATTGAATGTTATATTCCTATTATGAATTTCAATTCATTTTCTGACTATACTTTTTAGAAAAGGGAGAGAAAATGCTAGCATTAAGCCGGAAAGAAAGAGACAGGCGTCTGCGCCGGGAGGATATCCTCAGGGCCGCAGAGCATATTTTTGCCATTAAAGGATACCACAAAGCAAGTATCCAGGATATCGCCGGTGAAGCGCAATATGCGGTTGGCACTGTATACCTTTATTTTAAAGACAAAGAGGTATTGTACACTACCTTGATTGAGCAGAAAGCCCAGGAGTTAATTCTTACGGTAAAGAACAAGGTAGTAAAGGCTAAGGATGTCAGAGAAAAAATTAAAGTCGTCGTGCAAGAACACTTATCTTATTTTGAAAAAAATGAGGATTTTTTCAGGATATACTTCTCTGAGAGAAGCAATTTCAGCTGGACGGTTAAAGACAGGATACCTCAAAAAACAGTGGAGAGATTTTTAAATTACCTTGATTATGTCGCTTCTATAATAAAGACAGCACAGGCAGGAGGTATTATTAGGAATGACTATCCTGCACAAAAAATGGCTTATATTCTGGCTTCGATGTTAAATGCAGTGATTTTCCCCTGGCTTAGAAGCGAATCTATAAGAACTTCCTCTGGCGCAAAGCCTTGCGGTAATGGCAGGAGCCTTAAGGATATGTCTGGTTTTATCCTGGATATGTTTTTTAATGGAGCAAAAGCAAAATAATGAAATTGATGAGAAGTATCATAACCGTTTTCTTAATAAATTTAATGGTATTAGGAAATATTTCTTTTGCCGCCGCTAATAAAAAAGAAACAACGCCTGATACTGAAAGGGCACGGGAAGTAGAGAAGGCCTTTTTCATGGTTGGAGGGTCCCAGGATAGGGTGTTAAAAATCGGCCTAGTAGATTGCATCCTTTATGCCCTGAAGAATAATTCGGAGATACTTATACAGCGCATAGAGCCTAAGCTAAAACAGGATGACGTAAGAATAGCCAAGGCGGGTTTTGAGCCGACTCTTAACGTTGATGCCAGCCTTCATGACAATACAGAAATTTCATCCTCGGCATTACAAGGAGCGGATAAATTTAATTCGCAGGATACTAATATTAATGCGGGGGTTTCGGGGAAATTGATAACCGGAACAGAATACAATGTAGAATTTCTTAATCAAAAATACAAAAGTGATTCTTCCTACCAGATATTTAACCCCTATTTTTCGACAGAACCCAAGATTACAATAACCCAGCCGCTTTTCAGGGGGTTTGGCATAGTGGTAAATAAAGCGGATATTATAGTCGCCCAGAATGATAAATTACAATCCGAAGCATCTTTTAAAAATACAGTTATGGATACAATCAGCAAATCAAAAACAGCTTACTATGATTATATCTACTATCTGGAAGCTTACGCCATTGCCAGATTATCTCTTGAACGCGCCCGGAATTTACTGGAGATAAACAAAGCCCGTTACCGGAAAGGGCTTATTAGTTCGGTTGATTTACTGGAAACAGAAGCTGCCGCAGCGCAAAGAGAAAAAGCAGTGATTGCAGCTGATGCGCTGATGAACAAAGCAGAAGACGACCTCAAGCTTATTACTAATTTAGTGGATGACCCTGAAGTCTGGAATGCCGAGATTGAGTTGATAGATAAGCCGGAATTTAAGGTTGAAGAGGTAGATTTATTAAAAAGCCTAAAAGATGCCTTTGAATACAGGCCGGATTACTACTCTGCGAAAATAGATTTGAAAAGCCGGGATATCAAAATCGTGACTGCTAAGAACGCTTTGCTTCCTACCGTTGATCTGACAGGCAGTTTTGGTTTAAACGGCCTGGGAAAAGATTATCAGAGCGCAATAGGAAAAATCAATTCCGACTATACCGATTGGAGCGTAGGAGTTAAATTTACCGTACCCTGGGGAGGTGCTGAGCGTGCCAAATTTGACCAGAGAAGCTTAGAAAAAGCCCAGGCCTTATTGAGCTTTAAAAGATTAGAACAGAATATTATTCTGGAAGTAAGGGATAAGGTTAGATTAGTTAAAGCGAGGAAGCAGCATGTAGATGTGGCTAAACTTTCCAAGGAAAAAGAGACCCAAAATTACGAAGCGCAGCAGGAACGTTACTCCGCAGGACAGGTTTCTACTCATGATATGTTGGATTATCAGGATAAATTAGCACAGGCTGAGCTTGACTATGTCAACGCATTAATTGAATACAATATAGCGCTCATTAATCTGGATAAATCCGAAGGTTTAACCTTAGTGAAGAATGATATAAAATTAGAGGAGTGAAGAAATGGCAAACAAACTTAAATTGCGCTTAACTTTATATTTATACATAGGTTTAGGGATGGTTTTTTCTTTTGCCATTGCCGGCTGCGGTCCGGCTTCAAAAGCAAAAGAAGAAAAAGAGGCAATTCCCGTCAAGGTTATGCGGGTTGAACTTAAAGACATACAGAATACTCTGGATTATGTAGGGGATATTAAGGCAGAGGATGAAGCCGTTGTATACCCTAAGGTAAGCGGCAAGATAATTGAGAAACTTAAGAACGAGGGCGATCCCGTGGCCAAAGGAGATATTATCGCTTATATCGACCGCGATGAGGTGGGGTTCAAATTTGAAAAGGCGCCGGTAGAAAGCCCGATGAGCGGGATTATCGGCAGAGTTTACGTGGATATCGGAACACAGGTTAGCCCCCAGACCCCGGTTGCTTTAGCAGTGCATATGGATAAAGTAAAAATAGACCTTGATATACCGGAGCAGTATCTGCCCAGAATTTCCGTCGGCCAAACCGCGCAAGTTTCTGTGCAGGCTTATCCTAAAGAAAAATTTACCGGTATCGTTTCGCGGATAAGCCCTGTGTTGGATTTAGAGACGCGCACTGCGCCCATAGAAATAGTTATTCCCAATCCGGAGCATACCTTAAAATCCGGTATGTTTGCCCAGGTAGAATTAGCAATTGAGGAACACAAGGGCGTGCCGGTGATTGTCAAAGAAGCAATTATGGGTAAGGAGCCCGGGATTTACGTGTATGTGGTCAATGGCAATACGGCATATCAGAAAAATATCAAATTAGGGATACGTCATGCAGCTCATTATGAAGTATCAGAGGGCTTAAAAGAAGGTGATTTAGTGGTAGTAGTGGGCCAGCAGCGATTATACAACAGCGTTCCTGTTATCATCGAGGGAGGAAGATAGAATGAATCTACCAGAATTTGGCGTAAAAAGGCCGGTTACGAATATAATGATTTTTTCGGCAATTATTATCCTGGCATTATATAGCCTGACCCGTTTAGGGATAGATTCTATGCCGGAAATTGAGCCACCGGCGATTTCCGTTATATCTACTTATGCGGGCGCCAGCCCCGAAGATGTAGAAATAAAAGTAAGCGAACCGTTAGAAAATCAGTTGGCAACTACCCCGGGACTTGAAAAAATTACTTCGCGTTCGCTTGAGGGGCTTTCGGTACTCACGCTTAAGTTTATCTGGGGCACTAACCTTGATGAGGCTTCAAACGATATCCGCGACCGCATTGAGCAAACCAAACGCTACCTTCCTGATATTCCCGATGAGATGGATACCCCCTTCATCTTTAAATTTAACACCGCAATGATTCCTGTCCTTTTTGTAGGCATTACCGCAGAGCAGAGCTACCCTGAGCTTTTTGATATGATTGACAAAAAAGTGGGTGACCCCTTAAGGCAGATTCCCGGGGTAGGCACAGTTCAGCTGCAGGGAGGGTTAGAACGCCAGATTAATATTTGGATAGACAGGCATAAGCTTCAAGGGCACGGCTTTTCCATACTTGACGTCAAAGATGTTTTAGCCAAGGAGAATGTTACCCAGCCGGCAGGCAACATAAAATCTGGTTTTACGGATTATCTTCTGCGCGTGCCCGGAGAATTTGCTACTCCTGATGAGATAAATTCAGTTATCTTAGGCAAACGTAACGGAAACCTTGTTTACTTAAAGGATGTTGCCCGGGTGGAAGATAGCTTTAAAGAGGTAACCCAGATTGTGCGCATCAATAGCAGGCAAGGCCTTATGTTGATGGTTCAAAAACAGACCGGCACTAATACCGTACAAGTAGCAACCCTGGCTAAAAAGAAATTAGATGAATTGCAGAAAATTCTTCCTAAAGATGTAAAAATGTACCTGGTTATGGATTTTTCCCAAGACATTATCAACTCTCTTGATTCGCTTAAGTCTACGATTTGGACAGGAGGAATTCTGGTCATTCTGGTAGTCTGGTTTTTCCTGCGCCAATTTTTACCCAGCTTAATCATCGGCCTGACCATTCCTTTTTCACTCCTTATCGCCTTTATCTATCTTTTCTTAAGCGGTAAGACCATAAATACCATCAGCCTTTCTTCTTTAACCATCGCTATAGGAATGGTCGTGGATAATGCGATTGTCGTGGTGGATAACATCTATCGCCATTTAGAAAGAGGCCAGCGTCCGCAGGAAGCCTCAATCTTTGGGACGTCTGAAATGTTTCTTGCCATTGGGGCGTCTACACTTACTACGGTAGTGGTATTCTTGCCTATGCTTTTTATTACCGGCGTGGTAGGAATAATGTTTGGAGAATTGGCAGTAATTGTAACAGTCACGCTTTTAGCTTCGCTTTTTACTGCCGCGACATTTAGCCCGATGCTTTGTTCCAAATGGATGAGAGTTAATAATGTCCAGGCCCAAAGTAAAAATAAATGGTTTGGTAAATTTTACCTGATTTCCGAGCATTGGTTTAAATCCTGGGAAGAATTCTATGGTAAATCTTTGGCCTGGTGCCTGGGACATAAAAAAATAGTTATCTTTGGGTTTTTAGGGGTATTTATTTTCAGTTTATTTTTAACCAGATTTGTGGGAAATGAATTTATACCAGAAGAGGATTCGGGAGATTTAAGCTCCACCGTAAATCTGCCCATAGGCACGCGCGTGGAAGAGACCGACAAAATTGCCGCAAAAATAGAGAATATTTTCAAAGAAGAAGTTCCTGAAAAGAAATTTATGTATGTAAGGAGCGGGCAAAGAGCAGGCATTGGTACGGTAATGGGGGGGCAATCCGGAAGCCATGTTACTACAGGAGGGGCTAAGCTTGTGCCAAAGACCGAAAGAAAGCGCTCGGTTAAAGAAGTAGCCCAAATCATCAGAAAAAGAATTAAGCAAATTCCGGGCGTATTAAAAACAGACATTTCTACAGGAAACCCCATCGGTAGAATAATTACCGGCACAGCAGGCAAACAGGTTCAGGTTGAAATTATCGGGCATTCCTTTGAAGACACTGATGCCTTGGCGCAAAAAATAAAAGAAATTATGGAAAAAGTCCCCGGGGCAACAGATGTAAGCATCTCCCGCGAGTTGAACCGGCCGGAACTAAGAGTAGAGGTGTACCGGGAAAAAGCAGCGGCTTTAGGCCTGAATATGCGCACTATTGCCGATAGCGTAAAGACTTTTGTGGAGGGAGCAACTGCCACTAAATACCGCGAAAAAGGAGAAACCTATGATATATATGTGCGCCTGGAAGAACGGTTCCGCGCAAAACCAGAAGACGTGGAAAACCTCTCTATAGTTTCTCCTTTTACGGGCAAACAGATTAAATTAAGCACTGTTGCCAGGGTTCATGAAACTGCAGGCCCTGTTGAGATTGAGCGTAAAAACCGTGAAAGAGTGGTCAGGGTAGAATGCAACACTTATAAACGTTCAATGGGGAAAGTCATTGATGATATTAAAGAGAACCTGCGTAAAATTACCATACCTTCGGATATTGTAATAAATTTTGGCGGCGAGGCAGAAGAACAGGGAAAGGCATTCAAGGATTTAACTCTTTTACTGGCTCTGGGCATTGCCTTGGTTTATATGGTTATGGCTGCGCAATTTGAGTCTTTATTGGATCCTTTTGTTGTTATGTTTTCCATACCTTTTACTTTTACCGGAGTCATTTTGGGATTTGTCTTAACCGGCACAACCTTAAGTATTATAACTTTCCTGGGGTTGATTATGCTTATGGGTATAGTCGTTAACAATGCTATAGTCCTGATAAGCTATATAAATATCCTGCGTAGCCGCGGGTTGTCGATGCTGGAGGCAGTAACTATTGGAGGTAAAGAAAGGTTAAGGCCGGTATTGATGACTACGATTACTACGCTAGCAGGACTCCTGCCTTTGGCTCTTTCAACAGGAGAGGGTTCGGAAATCTGGCAGCCCTTAGGCATTACCATGCTGGGAGGGCTTAGTTTATCTACGTTGATTACCATGCTCTTTGTGCCTACGCTTTATACGGTGTTTGAGGCTAGGATTAGAAAGAACGGAGGCAAAAAGAAATGATAAAGATGGTGATGATTGCTTATAATGAAGCGATTGATGATGAAGTGATGGAGGTCTTGGAGAATTGCGGATTGAAGAATTACACCAAGACAAAAGGAGTCTTTGGTAAAGGCACTACCTCTGGCACGCATATGGGCGACGATATCTGGCCAGGCAGGAACAATATTTTATATGCGGCTTGCCAGGAGAATGAGGCAAAACAACTTGTTTCCTGCATGAAAGAATTACGCAAGGAATTGGGCAAAGAAGGCGTTAAAGCTTTTGTCTGGAGTTTAGATGAGTTGACATAAAATATATGTTCAGCTTAAGCACAGACGATAAAGGTAACAAATTAATAATTACAGTTAAGGACTACTTTGATCTCCAGCAGGCAGAGCAATTCTATGCTGAGCTTGCGAAGAGCGTTCCTAAGCTAAAGAAGGGTTTTATCGTATTGACAGACCTGTCTTCTTTAGAACGTATGGACATAAGCGCAAGGCTGCTTATTGAAAAGGCAATGGATTTATTTAATAAGAATGGGGTTTCTAGGGTTATAAGGATTATCCCTGACCAGGAAAAGGATATAGGACTGAATATTATGAGCCTGTTTCATTATTCTTCCGGAATAGCTATACACACCTATAAGTCTTACCGGGAAGCAGAGAGTATTTTACATAAATAAATATAGCTCGGCCTTCCAATTTGAATTGAAGGATATAATGTTAAAGCGTTATTATTGGGCGTTACTATGTATTGTTCTTTGTTCCGGCTGCGCTACCGTACGGCATCCTATCCCGCCGGATTTATTAGGCAGCGCCAGGATTTTCGGTATGCAGGATATCAGGGCTTTGAGCGGCAGCCCGAGTGATTGTTTCAAGAATGATTTTCTAAAATTGTTGGAGCAGGAACAAAGAGACAGCCCATCCATTTTTGATTTTAAAGCCACCCGGACTTATTCCATGCTTGCTATTTCAGGAGGCGGCGATAAGGGCGCTTACGGAGCCGGATTATTGAATGGATGGTCACAGTCAGGCACCCGCCCGGTTTTTAAGGCGGTTACCGGCATAAGCACCGGAGCCATAATTGCGCCGATTGCTTTCTTAGGAAGTAAATATGATTATAAGCTGGAAGAATTCTACACGAAATATTCTACAAAAGATATTATGCGAGTACGGTTCCCGCCCATAGGAATCCTATTTGGTAATTCCGTTGCCAGCACCGCACCCTTAGAGCATCTGATTGAATATTATATTGATGCCGAACTGTTAAAGCAGATAGCTATTGAATACACAAAAGGCCGCAGGCTTTATGTGGGAACTACAAATCTGGATGCACAGCGGCTTGTTATCTGGGATATGGGGAAAATCGCATCCATAGGAGACAATAATGCCCTGAAGCTATTCCGCAAGATCATATTGGCATCGGCGTCTATGCCGGTTGCCTTCCCTCCGGTATATTTAAATGTCGAAGTAAATGATGAGATGTATGATGAGATGCATGTTGACGGCGGCATAACCAGGCAGGTATTTTTTCTTTATGATGTTTTACAGGGGTTTGACAAAGCCATTAAAGAAAAGGGGTTAGATATTTCCAGGATTAGATACGAAATTTATGTGATAAGAAACGGCTACGTTGATCCTCTTTATAAAGAGGTTGCAGACAAGCTCTCCGCGATCGCTGAACGTGCGGTTGATACCAGCATCAATGCTCAAGGCATAGGCAATCTTTACGAGCTATATGTTTTTACTAAGAATAACAGGGGAGATTTTAATTTTGCCTATATTCCGGCAACTCATGCATCAAAAGCAAAAGAGCTTTTTGATCCTGTTGAAATGCAAGAACTATTCGATTTGGGCTTTAAGGAAGCTTCGCAAGGGTATCCCTGGAAAAAAATCCCTCCCGGTATGGAATAATTATGCGAAAGATTTTTATAAAATACCTGTTTTGCAGACTTCACCAAAAAGCCTTGCGCTTTCCCTGACAGTTCTTTTATAACTGTTATAGTCTATATCTATCAAGCCGAATCTTGGCCCGAATCCCTTATCCCACTCAAAATTATCCATTAGCGACCAGTAAAGATACCCTGTTACCGGAGCGCCTTTCTCTATGGCAAGATGAATGTTTTTGAGGTGATTATATATGTAATCCCAGCGCAGGCGGTCATCTTGCGTGCAGATGCCGTTTTCCGTAATAATTATGGGCAGGCGATAGTTTTTAAGTTTTAAAAGCAGCTCATATAAGCCCTCGGGATAAATATCCCAGCCAAGGGAGTTTTTCCTAACCGGATGATGGCCCTTTTCACAGACATCCGCTGCCAGGCTATTGATTCCCCAACGCTTAACTTCTACCAGTTGCCGCGAATAATAATTAATGCCGATAAAATCCAGGGTTTTATGCCGTATTGCTTTATCAAGAAAACTGAAGTTATACCACCTGTTTCTGAGCATGGCAGCGAAACGGTTCTTTAAGGCCTGCGTGCAGGGTACAAAAGCCATAATATTCTGGGCAATACTCACGCGGGGCTTGGGTGAGTTTAGCTCCTTATAAATTTTATGTATCAGGCGAAAAGCTTTGATATGCGCTAAAAGCATATTATTTTCAACTGTCTTTGCTTTCAGGTATGACTTCATTTCCGGAGGCCATACCCCTAAAATATACGCATGGGATATATACACGTTCGGCTCGTTTATGGTAATCCAGTACCGGACATGTTTTGCAAGGCCGTTGACTACAAAATCGCAGTAACGCAGGAATATTTCTGCAGCGCGCCTGTCCACCCAGCCGCCTGCTTTACTGAACCAAATCGGGTTGGTAAAATGGTGCAGCGTAACTATCGGCTCAATATTGCGCGCTCTCAAAGAAAGGATAACGTCAACATAATGCTGTAATTCACCCTGAGAGAATTTTCCTTCTTCGGGCTCTATACGGCTCCATTCGATAGAGATACGGTGAGCGTTATGGTTTAAGCTTTTAACCAGGTCAAAATCCTGTTCATAAAATTCGTAGTGGCGGCAGGCCATACCGGAATTCTCCCTGTGCACAGCCTTTTCCCACTGCCACCAGTCAGCATTAGTATTGTTGCCTTCAACCTGATAAGCGCTTGTTGCAGCTCCCCAGAGGAAATTTTGCGGAAATTTTATCATAAATGAGCCCCGCCAAAGGCGGGGCGAATTAATCCCGCCTACGGCGGGATAAGTTCGGACATACAACTTACGTTCACTTCGCTCCGTAAGTTGTGTCCTTACTTAATTATATCATACAAAGGAAAAATCCCAATAGAATATATGCAACTATATTTCTTGACTTAGGCTCAAGGAGAATGTAAATTAAATATATGTTTTCTTTAACAAGGCGCATAAAGAAAATTTATAAGATGGTAGAGACTGAGGAGCGCAAGGTCGTAATGAGCAATTTTGCCTCCCTTTCAGTGCTGCAGGCTATAACATATCTTCTGCCGGTTATTATACTGCCATATCTATTCAGGGTAATCGGCCCGGAAAAATTTGGCTTGATTTCTTTTGCCCAGGCCTTTGTGCAATATTTTATGATCCTGACGGATTACGGATTCAGTATCTCTGCTACAAAGGAAATCTCTCTTTGCCGCGAAGAGGATGAAAGAGTCTGTAGTATTTTTTCTTCAGTCATGACGGTAAAAATCAGCCTGGCTCTCTTAAGCCTGTTGGCATTGGGTATGATTGTTTATTTTATACCCAAGTTCAGGCAGGACTGGTTAGTCTATGTGCTTAGTTTCGGTATGGTCATAGGAAATACTATTTTTCCTGTCTGGTTTTTTCAGGGTATGGAGAGGATGAAACACATTGCCCACCTGAACATTATCGGGTGTATTATTTACGTGCTTTCTATATTTTTTTTCGTAAGGGAGAGGCAGGATTATCTGATGGTTCCCATTATCACATCCTGTGTATTTCTGGCAACCGGCGTATTGGGGTTACGGGTTGTCTTTAAGAGATTCGGCGTATCGTTTAAATTTCCCGGATATACAAATATCCGGCAGCAGTTGAAGGCCGGGTGGGATATTTTCATTTCTAATGTAGCTATCAATGCCTATACAAACACGCGCATATTCACTATCGGGCTTCTTACCAGTAACACTACCACAGGGCTATATTCCATTGCGGAAAAGATAGCTAACCTTGCACAAACATTTCCCCTTGCTTCTTTTTCCCAGGCAGTCTTTCCGCGTTTAAGTAAAATATTCCATAAAAATAAAATGAAGGCGCTGGAGCTTATGCAAAAGATTCAGCAAGTTACCATTAATATTGCCTTAATCTGCC
>JAQUAH010000093.1 GCA_028687345.1 Candidatus Omnitrophota bacterium
TATAGAGATAACTGCTGAATGTATCTACATCAATGTCTTCTATATCGGTTTCCCCCCTGGACACCGAACCGGCGAATTTCTTTACCGCATCCACTATCTCCTGCCTGCTGCCGTAATTGAGGGCTAAAACCATAACCAGGGCATTGTTACCTTTTGTCACGCGGCTTGCTTCCTTGATTTTCTTCTGAATAACTTTGGGCAGGGGCTCGTCGCGTCCGATAACCTGGAAACGGATATTATTTTTATTCATTTTTTTAACTTCGCGGTCTAAAAAATCTTCCAAAAAACGCATTAGCATATTTATTTCTGACTTAGGCCTATTCCAGTTCTCCGTAGAAAAGGCAAAAAAAGTTACTACTTTTACCCCTAATTCAAGAGCTGCATTTACAATCTCTCTGACTCTTTCGGCACCCTCGCGATGTCCGGCAGTGCGCGGCAGGCCTCTTTCTTTTGCCCAGCGGCCATTGCCATCCATAATTATGGCAATGTGCCTGGGGATATTGTTCTTGTCAATCATTAAATATTTTGTTTTACTGATGCACCCGATAATCTATAGCGGGGAATATATTATCCTTATATTCAATATCAGAAAGCCATTCTTCTTCAAGGGAGTTTGATTTTATGTCTTCGTAGAGGCGGTTGAATCTTAAGAGGTGCTCCTTAGTGCGGCGTAGCGCATAGCTGGTGTGAGTACCCGTACCCATGATAAATGCCCAGTCAGAACTCTGCGCCAGGAGGAGTTCACGCAGGGCCTGATTCAACGCTCTTCTTAATAAACCGTCCGTATTGGTAAAACCTTTTGCCAGCTCCGTCATCCTTTGCGAGGCAGCGTGCAGGTGCCGGTAAATCCAGTCATTTGAGCCCTGCAGCCACATCTCGCTGTAGCCCTTCCAGCCCCAGCTGGATAAGGAAGGGGTGATAACCTGGTTACGCGGATTTTCTTCCAGATATTCATAAGCGGTAATCAGGCGTATCTCATCCTGGTCACAGGCGATTTTCCTGATTAAAAAATCCAACCACTGCGGGCCTTCATACCACCAGTGCCCGAATAACTCTGCGTCGTATGGTGAAACAATGATGGGCTTTTTATGCATAAAATCATAAAGAAATTCTACCTGCCTTTGGCGGTTAAACATAAAATTACCCGCGTGTTCCGCTGCCTTTTCCCTGGCCCACTCAGGGACATACGGCTCTTTCTGGTTGCCCTCTCCCGTTATCCGGTAATATTTTATTCCCGTATTTATCCTTACGCCGTCAGGATGAATGTAGGGCCGTATGTAATCATATTCCAAATCAAAACCGATATCCCGGTAAAATTCGCGATAATTATGATCTCCCGGGTAGCCTTCAATGGATGACCAAACCTGCTTCGATGACTCCAGGTCCCTGGCAAAACACGCAACTCCCGTGCCTTTGCAGTAAATCGGAGCAAATACGCCGTATTTCGGCCGGGGCGTTCCGTGTAAAACTCCGTGGGAATCGGTAAAAAAATAACGTAACCCTGCCTCTTTTAAAATTTCATCGTGCCCGGGCTGGTAACCGCACTCTGGAAGCCATATGCCCCGCGGCTTTCTGCCAAATACGCTCTCATAGTGGCTTACCGCCACCTTGACCTGGGCCCTGACTGATTCCCTGTGCACGTCCATCAGGGGAAAATAACCGTGAGTTGCGCCACAGGTGATGATTTCTAATTTGCCTAAATCCTGAAATTTTTTAAAGGCGTTAACGAGATTACGATTATATCTTTCGAAGGTATCGCGGACGCTGCAGAACTGATTCAGATACATCGTTGCCAGCCTTTGAAAATGAGGCTGCCAAGCTGTCCTCTCCATTTCCCTGTGAGAAAGTTCTATGAGCCTGTTTATATGTTTTATATAGCGCTCTTCCAGGAGCGGGTCGGACAGCATAGAAATCAGCGTCGGACTTAATGTCATCGTGAGCCTGAAATCTATATTGTCTTGCACCAATTTCTCAAATATCGAAATCAGCGGGATATAGGTTTCGGTTATCCCCTCATAAAGCCAGTCTTCCTCCAGGAAATCCTCGTGCTCAGGATGCCTGACGAAAGGCAGATGGCCGTGTAAAACTAGACAAAGATATCCTTTATTCATTTTTAATGAGCGCATAACTTATGGAGCGATTATTCAATTTGCACGACATAAGTTATTGCGCGAATTAACCCACACCAATTGCGTTTTAGTAAAGGCTATATTACAATTGGTGGGGGGTGAAGTTAAGCCTTAACCAAAGAGTTCACTTTTGTGTCTCTGGAAACTACAGGCGTGATGGTGCGTTCCTCTAAGTTATCAGAGGAAACTGCTTTCACTGGGATTACCTGTTTTCCGTCAGGAAGGGCGAATCTCAAAGTAAAAGTACCGTCGGGCCTAAGTTTTATTTCTCTATCCTGAACCGTTACCTTGGCGTCGGGTTCGGTTGCCCCATAGACAATTAACTCGCAGTCTACTACCAGCCAGAACTTTCTTTCTTTGGCCTTTTTAACCGGGCTTGAGCCCATGCCCGGAGAAGCTAAAACCCCGGAAAATAGTGCCCTCTTCACTCTTTCCTGCCAGACCTTGCCTACAGGGGAAGAGCGGCCTAATCCAAAACCCATACCATAGAGCCTGGCGAACATGTCCTCCGGGATCATCCATTCTTCATCGGTAATCCAAGACGGGCCGTCTAAAGGCGTCTGTACGGTGTTGGAGCGCACTATTGTGATAAATCTTCCGTTGGGTAACAGTAAACCGAAGTCTACACACCAGGACCTGCCAGGTCCTCCGGTATCAATGTACCAATTATTGGTGTGTTCATTTATCTGGATGTCAAAAAATTTGTGGGCATTATGGCCGTTGAATATAACCTGGCTTACATCATACACGCGCAATATGCGCCTGCACCTATAGAATTCATCTCCCAATTCATGCATTAATCTTTCAAACACCTGGGGCCTGACTTCCCAATAAGCATGTATCCACCAGGGATCGCGCACCTGCAAAATAATTTTGTCCCAACCGTACTCACCTGGTAATTCCTGCGGCATAGCCCGGCGCATCCGGGCTACTTCCGGGTGAGAAAATTTTGTTTTTTCAATGGCTAATTCTTCGGTACCTAACATTTGTTTTTTACTTTCAACCGGCTTTGGGGACTCTTTGGAGATATCAAGTGCCTTCTTTTTCGGCATATTCTCCTTGATTATCTTTTTTAATTTCTCTTTTAGCTTACGTAATATTGCCATGATTCCCACCCCCTCTTGTTTTATAAACCCTGCGTCTTTTATCCCTCAATTATAGATGCACTGGATATAAAAAAGGTTCAACTCATTTTTATCTGCAATAAAAAAGGGGATCATTATCCCCTCTTTAAGAACAAAGTTTTGTTCTTCTCTCCCCCCTTAAAAAATCATCTTCCAAAACCTCTGTTTATCTTATTGTATTTAAATAATATCCAGATTCTTATTTCTTGGGCTTGGTTGATTTACTGCGTACCAGCGCTTCTTTGAGGTCTTCTTCCAGGGCGTCTTTTAGCTTGGTCACTTTCTGCAGTTCTTCTTTTAAGCTTTGATTTATCAGCTGTTCCTGCACCAGGGCCTTTTTTGTCGCTTCGGCAGCAGCCTTTTCTTCTTCAAGCGCGCTCTCTGCTGTTTTTAATTTTTCGACGATGCTATTTTTTTCCTGCGAAAACTTATTCATTCTTTCTTCCAGGTCTAAACGCGTAGCCATTTCTTTATCTCGGGCAGTCTTTTGCCGATAGGCATTATTGCATGAATTTATTGTGACTATGAAAAACAATATTGTTAGTACCCCTAATATCAAAATAACCCTGTTCTTTATATTCTCTTCCATTCTTTCGTCCCTTATTTTATTTAAGATTCTCCTGCGGTTCTTTAAGGCCCATTGATTCCTCGGGAGCCTTTTGGTCCTCTTTTACCTTTGTGACGTTAGGCAGGATTACAATCTCAACCCTGCGGTTTAACTGGCGGCCCTCTCTTGTGTCGTTGGAGGCTACCGGCCGGAATTCGCCATAACCATTTGCTGAAAGGCGGTTAGGTGAAATGCCTTTTTCATTAATCAGATAATGCAAAACACTCAGTGCGCGTGCAGAAGATAATTCCCAATTTGATTTCCAGCCTGAAAGCGCAATCGGCTGGTTATCTGTATGCCCTTCTATGCCTACATTAAACTCCGACACTTCTTTTAGTACGCTTGAAACTTTATCCAACAGGGGGAATGCTTCCCGCCTTATCTGTGCGCGGCCGGAATCAAACAAAAGATCGCCAACCACAGTAATCACTAAACCCTTCCCCAGCATCTCCAGCTTAACCTGCTTATCCTGAATTTCCTTGGAGAGCCTTTCTTCAAGAAGCTGCTTTGCCTGGTTTAATTCTTCCAGGCGGCTTGAGAGTTCTTCTATTTTCTCAACATCAGAGCGCCTTCCTCTCTGAAAGATAACCGTGCATCCGCTTAAAGCAATACCTATAAAAACTACTAATACTGTGGTTAACAACTTATTTTTCATAACTTCCTCCCTTACTTAAGTGAGGACATAAGTTATGGAGATAACTACTACTTTGTTACTCTCGACATAACTTATTTGTCCGAACTTATCCCCGCCCTAGCAGGGTTCATTAACTATAACATAAGCAATAATTCTAGTCAAGAAAAATAGTATCTTCCCTGGATGAGCCTACAGATACTATTGATATCTTAGCATTTAGTATGTCTTGGAGTTTTTTTAGATATTTATTTACATTGGGATGTAACTTTTGATAATGGCACAAGTTAGGGACAGTTTTATCCCATCCAGCCATTTCTTCATAGACAGGCTTTGAATTTTTCAGTGCCTGCAGGTCAGCAGGGAACTCCCTGAATAACTTACCTTTATATTTATATGCGGTGCAAATCTTTATAGTCTTTAATCCTTCTAATACATCAATTTTTGTTATAGCAAGTTCTGAAATTCCGTTTAACAAAACTGCTTCCTTTACCATAACGCTGTCAAACCACCCGCACCTGCGCGGCCTGCCGGTAGTAGCGCCGAATTCATTGCCTTTATCGCGAATGACTTTAGCGAACTTAGACGGAAACTCTGCAGGGAAAGGGCCTTCGCCGACCCTGGTCGTATAAGCTTTTGCTACGCCAATGACCTTATTTATCCGTACGGGGGAAACGCCGCTGCCGATACAAGCGCCGCCTGCAGTGGCAGAAGAAGAAGTCACGAAAGGATATGTCCCAAAGTCAATATCCAGAAATGTGCCCTGGGCGCCTTCAAAAAGAATGTCTTTTTTTTCACCGATTGCGCTGTTTAACAAACGCTGGGTATTGCAGATGTACGAAGAGAATATCCTGCCGTAATTTAAATATTCTTTATAAATTCTGCTGAAATTAAATCCGGGGTGTTTGTAAACTTTCTTGAAAATTTCATTTTTTTCTTTCAAATTGTCTTTTAATTTATCGCGCAACACGCCTGAGTTTAAAAGGTCTACCATCCTTATGCCGCAACGAATAGTCTTATCGGCATAACAGGGGCCTATGCCTCTTCCGGTGGTCCCTATTTTATGTGCCCTTTTGGTCTCGCGCAATTGATCCAAGATTTTGTGGTAGGGTAAAATCACGTGCGCAAGCGAAGAAATCTTTAATCGATTGGTTAGGTTTATGCCTGCGAAGCGTAGATCTCTTAATTCTTTCAGAAGGATGGCCGGGTCAATTACTACGCCGTTTCCGATACAGCAGATTTTTCCCTTATGTAAAATACCCGATGGTATGAGATGAAAGATATATTCCTTATTCCCGGCTACGACAGTATGGCCGGCATTGTTGCCTCCCTGATACCGCACAATATAATCTGCATCTTTGGCTAAGATATCGACTATCTTGCCCTTACCCTCATCTCCCCACTGTGCACCTACTAGAATTATATTCATAAGAGTTACCTACCTACTAACTACTGCATTTACGGTGTCATGGTAAAAATTTTCTCGGCAATAGCCGGATAACCGGCGATGAATTTTAACTCATCATCAACGAGAGGCTTCTGGTTATGGACATTGGCATAACGGACTAACTCCAATATCCTGGCAGCCTCCTTATCATCGCGGAATTCAACTTCTAATTTCTCATAGACGTTCCTAAAACCCTTTATACCGGAATATTCGCCTGCGGTAATTTTACGGCCTGTTTCGATTATCTCAGGTTCTCCGCGGCCCAATTCTTCAAAATCGTAAAGTTCATAATTACGCCTGTCTTTTAAGGCACCGTCAGCATGAATCCCTGATTCGTGCGCAAAGGCATTTGCGCCAATCCCCGGTTGATTTATCGGTATAGGCACGCCAAAGGCATAGGAGGCGTATTTGCAGATTTTCCAGGACATCTTCAGGTTTATCCTTTCATTTAATGAATACTCCTGCATGCCATTGCCGTATTTTATGGCCAGGATTACAGAGACTAAATCCGCATTGCCTGCGCGCTCGCCCATACCGTTCACGCAGGTGTTGATATAGGCGTCAACACCACAGTCAACTGCTGCTTTTGCGCCGGCAATAGAATTTGCCACTACCAATCCTAAATCGTTGTGGCAATGTATTTCTATCGGTATTTTAACGGTTTCAGCAAGAATTTTTATGCGCTCGTAAATTGTAAAGGGCGTATCGACCCCTAATGTATCGCAATAACGAATTCTGTCTGCGCCTGCCTGGGCTGCCGCCAGAGAAAATTCCTTAAGGTATTCAAGATTTGTCCGCGAGGCATCTTCGGCATTTACGGCGATGGACTCAAGACCCAAGGAGTGAGCCTCTTT
>JAQUAH010000094.1 GCA_028687345.1 Candidatus Omnitrophota bacterium
ATATAGAACTGGCAGCAAAGTTAAACACGCCCCTGCATATTACGCACGTTAGCTGTTCTGAGTCAGTAGAAATTATTGCCAGGGCCAAGAAGAAGGGCGTAAATGTAACTGCTGATACCGCACCACATTATTTTTCCCTGACCGAAGAAGCGGTTTTAGGTTATGACACAAATATGAAGATGAATCCTCCCTTAAGAAGCCAAGAGGACGCCGAAAGCATAAAGCGCGGTTTAGCCGATGGTACAATTGATGTGGTAGCTTCCGACCATGCCCCACATACAGAGAGCGAAAAAGAAATTGAATTTGAGCGCGCGGAATTCGGAGTAATCGGTTTAGAAACCGAGTTAGCTGTGTGCATCACAGAGCTTGTTAAAAGCGGCCTGTTAGATTGGCCGGGATTAGTCAGGAAGTTAGCCTTTAATCCAGCTAAAATCCTGGGGATAAATAAAGGTACGCTGACCCCCGGAAGCGATGCTGACCTGATTGTAGTTTCCCCTGGAAACGAGTGGGTAGTAGAGAAAAAAAGATTTCTTTCCAAGTCCAAGAACTCTCCCTTTATCGGCAAGAAGTTAAAGGGCATTGTAGAATATACCCTCGTGGCTGGAAAAGTTGTATACAAAAGTGAAATTCATCCTCACTAAAGAATTAGGCAGGTTGAGCAAGTGGCTGAGGATTTTGGGGTTTGATGCAGCGTATTTTAAACAGGGGAATGCCAGCTCGTTGATTATTGAGGCCTTAAGAGACGGCCGCATAATTATTACCCGAAACCAGCGGCTACCCAAATCCGGCGGAATACAGATTGTCTTGATAAGGCAAGAAAATTTAAAGGGGCAGCTTCAGGAATTGTTAAATACATTAAAGATTTCTTTAGAGCGCCAAGCAATGTTTAGCCGTTGCATTATCTGTAATGTAGAGCTAAAGGATATCGACAAAAAAGAAGTAAAACTGAGGGTCCCGGCATATGTATTTGAAACTCAGGAGCATTTTGTTATTTGTCCCAAATGTAATCGTATTTATTGGCCCGGGACGCACTGGGGAAATGTCGAGAAGGCATTAGAAAGAATAGGAAAAAATGGAATTCATAGCTGATTTTCATATCCATTCTAAATACTCGCGCGCCACAAGCAGGAACATGGAGATTAAATGCCTTGCGGAGTGGGCAAAATTAAAAGGTATTAACCTGATGGGTACAGGGGATTTCACACACCATCTGTGGCTGGAGGAACTAAAGCATCATTTAGAGGATACAGGTAACGGTTTATTTAAATATCAGGATACGCACTTCATTTTAACCACAGAAATTAGCAGTATTTATTCCAAGAGGAATAAGACATACCGCATACACAATATGATTTTTAGCCCCTCTTTTAAAACCACGGATAAAATAAATGAGAGGCTTAGCCGCATAGGAAACCTTGCCAGCGACGGTCGGCCGATTTTAGGTCTGGATGCGGCAGAGCTCGCGCGTATTATTTTTGATATTGATGAGAACTGCATGATTGTGCCTGGACATATCTGGACTCCTTGGTTTAGTTTGTTTGGCTCAATGTCCGGATTTGACAGAATCCAAGATTGTTTTGAAGAACAGACGCCGAAGATATTTGCCCTGGAAACCGGGCTCTCAAGCGATCCGGGGATGAACTGGCGGCTCTCTGCATTAGACAAATTTTCTTTAATCAGTAACTCTGACAGCCATAGCCCGCAAAAAATCGGCCGCGAGGCCAATGTCTTTGATTGTGAATTAGACTACAAAACTATCAGAGAGGTTTTAAGGACAAAAGATAAAAAGCGGTTTTTATACACCATTGAATTTTTCCCCGAAGAGGGCAAGTATCATTTTGATGGCCACCGCGCCTGCGGAATAAGATTCTCCCCGGCAGAAACTAAAGCGAATAACGGGCGTTGCCCTAAGTGCGCAAGGCCCTTGACCGTCGGAGTAATGAACCGTGTTGAGCAACTTGCGGACAGGCCGCAAGGGTATGTGCCGTCAAGCGCAATACCCTATAAAAACCTTATACCTTTTGATGAAATTATAGCTGAGGCAAAAGGCATGAACAAGACAGCAGTGGCTGTGGAGAGGGAATATCGCTCGTTCCTCGCTAAATTCGGTAATGAGTTTGAGATTTTGCTGAAGGCATCAAAAGAGGATTTGCTTAAAGGGTTATCTCCTCGCGTGGCAGAGGGTGTCTTAAGAGTACGCGCAGGCAAGGTGAATATTAATCCGGGCTTTGACGGCGAATATGGAATTATTTCCATATTCACAGGAGAGGATAAACAGGAAACCAACGAGCAGCAACTGAGCCTGTTCTAAAAGGTTATGGCGAGATTTTTCACTTACGAAAATATTACCTTCAAGAGACATGGGGCCAGTGAGTCGCTGGTAGTAGGTGGTGACATTGTAAACAGGTCAGGAAGAAATTATAATTCCGTAGTTTTTCGGGTGGTTTTATTTGTGAAGAACACTCCGGTTGGAAGCGAGGTTGTAACCATTAATGGTTTTTTAAGCGGTCAGACTAGGAGTTTTGAGAAACCAATTGGCGATTTAGAGTATTCCAAAATAGCAAATTCAATCACCCAATGCGACATATACGCTGAAAGCGCATATTAAGTATTTTTGCAATTCTTCTTCTGGAGGGTCAAATGAAAAGTATAATCGTCTATTATTCTTATAGCGGCAATACTAAAAAAGTGGCCGAAGTGCTTGCCGGATATTTGAAAGATAAAGGCGAAGCAGAGTTAATCTCTTTACAGGCCCTGAATGAGAGCAATAGTTTTTTTGGCCAGAGTAACAGGGCGCTTAGGCATATAAAAGCAAGAATTGAGCCAGCTAAATTTGACCTGTCCGGTTATGATCTGATTTGCCTGGGGAGTCCGGTTTGGGCTTTCGGCCCTGCACCGGCAATGAATACATATCTGGATGCATGTTCTGGGATTGAGGGTAAAGATATAATTTTGTTTACGACTTATGGTAGCGGTGCAGGTAATCAACGCTGCCTAAATTATATGCGGGATATTTTGTCCAAAAAAGGCGCTAAGCAATTTAAACAATTTTCTATCCAGCAGTTTAAGGTTAAAGATAAAGAATTCGTCCTTTCAAGGATTAAAGAAATAGATTCCTTATAGTAGAAGATTAAAGTAATGCGCCTGTAGCGCAATGGATAGCGCACTGGCCTCCGGAGCCAGGTGTACAGGTTCGACTCCTGTCAGGCGCACCAAAATAGTATGGTCGGGGCGATGCTGCAGGCCCCGCCAAGCTATTTAATATCAGGCGGGATCCCGCTGGAGGCGTTAGGATGATACAGCGGGAACTCCTGTCAGGCACAATTATAAAATATGCGAAAGAAAATTGTGAATGACATAGGGGGGCATGATTGCTCAGAGGAGGTGGAGCAGATAGCCATAGAATTAGGCGAAAAGCTGGCTAAAGTGGTGAAAATTCTAGTTTCTGGTGGTCTAAGTGGAGTGATGAAGGCTATTTGCCAAGGTTTTAAGGCTGGAGGTGGCCTAACTATAGAAATTACACCGAATTACGACAAAAAAGAAGCAAATGAATTTGTAGATATAGTAATACCAACGGGTTTTGGTTTAGCGAGGAATGTTCTGGTAGTCAAAGCAGCGGATGTGGTGGTTGCGCTTCCAGGTGAAGCAGGAACGCTCTCCGAGATTGCCTATTGTCTGCAGTTTGGGATACCGGTAATCAGCTTAAATTCCTGGGATATACCGGGAGTGATTAAAGTCAAAAGCGTGGATGAGGCTGTAGCTAAAGTAAAAGAGTTTTTACAATGAAGGCAGTACTTCTCTTAGAAGACGGAACAATTTTTACGGGTGAAAATTTTGGAAGCCATGGTGAGGCTTTTGGCGAGGTGGTTTTTAATACCTCTATCACTGGATATCAAGAGATTATTACCGATCCTTCTTACAGGGGCCAGATTGTGACTATGACTTACCCGTTAATTGGCAATTACGGTGTCAATACAGAAGATGTGGAGTCGCATAAACCCTGGGTTGAAGGTTTTGTGATTAAGGAGTTAAGCGCCATCCGTTCAAACTGGCGCTCCACTATGGACCTGGATGAATATCTGAAGAAAAATAATATAGTTGGTATTCAGGGGATTGATACGCGAGCGCTCACGCGGCATATTCGCTTGCAGGGAGCAATGCAAGGCGTAATTTCTACAAAAGATTTTGACTCGGTAAGTTTACTGAAAAAAATGCAGTTAGCGCCTAAGTTAATCGGAGTTGACCTGGTAAAAGAAGTGACTTGTAACGCGCCATATGATTGGAAGGATGCTCTTTCTCCCAAAAAGAAAGCCCGTTATAAAGTAGTGGCCTTGGACTGTGGGATTAAATTCAATATCCTGCGTAACCTCGTGCTGGCTGGTTGCAAAGTGCGCGTTATGCCGGCAGATACTTCGCCAGAAGAAATCCTTAAAATCAAGCCTCATGGCATATTGTTATCTAATGGCCCTGGAGATCCAGCAGCAGTCACTTATGTTATCAAAACCGTAAGTAAATTAATCGGCAGGGTGCCGATTTTCGGGATTTGCCTTGGCCATCAAATGCTGGGGCTTGCCTTGGGCGGTGAAACTTACAAATTAAAATTCGGGCATCACGGAGCAAATCACCCGGTCAAGGATTTAAAAACCGGCCAAGTAGCCATCACTGCTCAAAATCACGGCTTTTGCGTGGATATCAAAAGCATACCGGCAAAAAATACCGAGATGACACACGTAAATTTATACGATAACACGCCGGAAGGGATGGAGAATAAAAAATTAATGTTCTTTAGCGTGCAATACCATCCGGAAGCAGGGCCCGGACCCCACGATGCGGGTTATTTATTTGATAAATTTATAAAATTAATGGAGACAAGAAGGAAAAGAACCTAATGCCTAAGCGCACAGATATAAAAAAGATTTTAATTATCGGCTCAGGCCCGATTATTATCGGCCAGGCATGCGAATTTGATTATTCGGGGACCCAGGCCTGCAAGGCGCTTAAAGAAGAGGGGTTTAAGGTTATTTTGGTCAATTCCAACCCGGCAACGATCATGACTGACCCGGAAATGGCTGACCGCACTTATATTGAGCCGATTATACCGGAGATTCTGGAAAAAATCATTGCTAAAGAACGACCGGACGCCTTGCTTCCTACTTTAGGCGGGCAGACCGGATTAAATGTGAGCATCCAGCTTGCCGAGGGGGGTATTTTAAATAAATATAAAGTGCAGATGATAGGTGCTGACCGCAAGGCAATTCAAAAGGCCGAGGATCGCAGGTTATTTAAAAAATCAATGCGTAAGATTGGCCTGGATTTACCAAAAAGCGGCCTGGCTTACAATATGAAAGAGGCAAGAAAAATCAGCCGTCAGATCGGCTTCCCGGTTATTATCCGGCCCTCTTTTACCCTGGGCGGGACCGGAGGAGCAACAGCTTACAATGCAGAGCAATTTGAAACATTGGCCTTACGCGGGCTAGAATCAAGCATGATTTCCGAAATACTTATCGAAGAATCAGTCATTGGCTGGAAGGAGTTTGAGCTGGAGGTTATGCGCGATAAGAAAGACAATGTGGTCATTGTCTGTTCCATTGAAAATTTTGACCCCATGGGGATTCACACCGGAGATTCCATTACGGTTGCTCCTGCCCAGACATTGACGGATGTGGAATATCAAAGGATGCGCGACGCCGCAATCGCCTGTATAAGAGAAATCGGAGTAGAGACCGGCGGTTCAAATATCCAATTCGCCATAAATCCGGATAACGGCAGGATGGTAATCATTGAGATGAATCCCAGGGTTTCGCGCTCATCAGCCCTTGCTTCCAAAGCCACAGGTTTTCCCATTGCCAAGATTGCGGCAAAACTAGCTGTCGGCTATACCCTGGACGAGATACCCAATGACATTACCAAAGAGACCCCTGCTTCATTTGAGCCGACGATTGATTACTGTGTGGTAAAAATACCGCGTTTTGCTTTTGAAAAATTTCCTGCTGCTGATCCGACGCTTACCATCCAGATGAAGTCCGTCGGTGAAGTGATGGCTATCGGCCGCACCTTTAAAGAGGCCCTACAAAAAGGAATACGCGGGTTAGAGATCAAAAGGGCCGGCTTTGAAGGGATAAAATATAAGGAAAAGGCAGAGCTTGAGGATAAATTACGTATTCCCAGTGCAGAGCGGTTATTTTATCTATACGAGGCAATCAAAGAAAAATACTCCGTAGATAAATTATACGAATTAACCAAAATTGACCCCTGGTTTTTAGAGAATCTTAAAGAGATAGTTGAATTTGAAAATAAACTTTCCCTTGATAACCTGCTAGAGGCAAAGCAACTTGGGTTTAGCGACAGCCAAATTGCCAAAGCCACTAAATCCGATGAGGATAAAATCAGGGGTTTGCGAAAAAAGGAAGGCATTGAGCCGGTTTATAAATTAGTAGACACCTGTGCCGCGGAATTTGAGGCCTTTACCCCTTATTACTATTCCACGTATGAAACGCCTTATTCCAGTAAAGGCAAAGCAACTGTAGATGATGAGATTAGAAAGGATGCCAAAAAGAAAATTGTCATCTTAGGCGGCGGCCCAAACCGCATTGGCCAGGGTATCGAGTTTGATTACTGCTGTGTTCACGCTGCATTTGCCCTAAAAGAGCTTGGTTACGAAACCATCATGGTCAATTCTAACCCCGAAACAGTATCCACAGATTATGATACTTCGGATAAATTATATTTCGAGCCACTGACCAAGGAAGATGTTTTGAATATCATTGATAAAGAAAAGGCACT
>JAQUAH010000095.1 GCA_028687345.1 Candidatus Omnitrophota bacterium
TCCTTCAGCGCATTTTGAGCATACAATAGCCGTAACAGACCATGGCCCAAAAATTTTAACCAATTAAGTGAGGCCACAACTTATGGAGCGAAAGCGAACATAAGTTGTCTGGCCGAACTTATCCCGCCGTAGGCGGGATTAATCCGGGGTAAATAGGTTAAGATATGGCTAAAGAAGAATTGATTGAAACAGAAGGAAAAATAATTGAAGCCCTGCCGAATGCCATGTTTAAAGTTGAATTGGAAAACGGGCATGTTGTGCTTGCCCACGTTTCAGGTAAAATGCGCATGAATTTTATCAGGATATTGCCTGGAGACAAAGTAAAACTGGAATTATCGCCGTATGATTTAAGCAGGGGAAGGATTACTTTTAGGGTGAAATAAAATGAAAGTAAAGGCATCGGTAAAAAAAATTTGCGATAGGTGTAAGATTATTAAAAGAAGAGGAATAGTGCGGGTAATCTGCGTTAACGCTAAACATAAACAGAGGCAGGGATAAAGGAGGTCGTTGGTGCCAAGAATTCTGGGTGTGGACATACCTAAAGAGAAAAGAATCGAAATCGCTCTTACATATCTATATGGCATAGGCAGAGTGTCATCTAATAAGATTCTTAAAGAAGCTGGGATCAGCCCTGATAAGCGTGCCAAGGATTTGACAGAAGAGGAGATTTCACATATTACCAATACGTTACAAAAAAGCGCCCTGCGAGTAGAAGGCGATTTGCGCAGGGATATCTCTCAAAATATAAAAAGATTGATGGATATAGGTTCCTGGAGAGGGATGCGGCATAAGAAAGGCCTTCCTGTAAGGGGTCAACGCACGCGTACAAACGCAAGGACCAGAAAAGGGCCGCGCAAAGGCGGCCTGGCAGTAATTAGGAAGGAACCGGAAACGAAAAAAGCAGCTCCTGCTCCTGCAGCAAAAGCAAAAGGAGGATAGTGCTTCATGGCGACAAAAGATAAAGCAAAAAAGAAAAAGATGGCCCGCGGCGTAACTACCGGGATAGCCCATATCCAGGCAAGTTTTAATAATACCATAATCACAATAACAGATAAGCAGGGAAATTGCCTGGCCTGGTCAGCGCCGGGGCTTGTAGGCTATAGCGGTTCAAAGAAATCTACGCCTTTTGCAGCACAGATAGCCGCTACCGATGCCGCAAGAAAGGCAAAGGAAATCGGAATCAAGGAAGTGGATATTTATGTAAAGGGACCAGGATTTGGCAGGGAGTCAGCTATCAGGGCCCTGCAGGCAGCAGGACTTACCATAACTTCCATAAAGGATGTAACTCCTATTCCTCATAACGGCTGTCGGCCTAAAAAGAAAAGGAGAGTTTAATAAATGGCTAGATATATTGATGCAGTCTGCAGATTATGCCGGCGCCAGACAGAAAAATTGTTTTTAAAAGGGACAAAATGTTTTACTGAAAAATGCCCGGTAGCTAAAAGGGCTTATGCACCTGGAGATCACGGGCAGAGCAAGCCTAAGCTTTCCAACTATGGCTTGCAATTGAAAGAGAAGCAGAAGGTAAAAAGGATGTACGGGATTCTTGAAAGGCAATTCCGCAGGTATTTTCAAATTGCCTCAAAATCCAAGGGCGTCACCGGAAAATTGCTGCTGCAATTGCTGGAGAGAAGGCTGGATAACGTAATATTCCGGTTGGGTTTAGCGGTTTCCAGGTCTGAAGCCAGGCAAATCGTACGGCATAATTTTGTTTATATAAACTCCAGGCGCGTAAACATACCTTCATATTCAATAGAGAAAGACGATATCATCCAGATTAAAACCAAGGAAAAGAAATTGAACCGTTTTAAAGAAACCTTGCAAATTTCTAAAGATAAGGCTGTGCCTGCATGGTTAGAGCTTAACCAGCAGGATTTAAGCGCAAAAGTCTTGAGGCTGCCGGAAAAAGAAGACATTCAGCAACCGATTCAAGAGCAGTTAATCGTAGAGCTTTATTCAAAATAAAAGATTCTGATATTGCAGAGTCTTAAAATATAATGATGGAGGCAAGATGGGCATAAAATGGAGGGATTTTCAATTACCAAAGAGATTGGAATGTGATGAATCTACCTATACGGATACTTACGGTAAGTTCTCTGCCGCGCCATTTGAGAGAGGTTACGGTGTAACTATAGGAAACTCTCTAAGAAGGGTTTTACTTTCTTCTATAGAAGGCAGTGCGGTAACGTCAATCAAAATTACCCAGGCAGAACATGAATTTTCTACCATACCTGGCGTGCTCGAGGATGTTCCGGAGATAATTTTAAATATAAAAAACCTGATTTTGAATTCACACTCAAAGATACCCAAAACGATATACATCAAAAAGGAACGTAAGGGAGAGATAACCGCAAAAGATATCGAGGTAGACGAAACCATAGAAATAATCAACCCCGATTTGCATATCGCTACCCTTACCAAGGATGTCAAATTTAATGTAGAAATGGAGGTTTCGCGGGGCAGGGGCTATGTACCAGCGGAATTAAATAAAAAGGAGGAGAAGGTTATAGGGGTTATCCCGATAGACTCTATATTTACTCCTGTTAAGAAAGTAAATTTCTACGTTGAAAATACACGCGTAGGCCAAAGGACAGACTACGATAAGCTGATTTTTGAAATATGGACCAACGCTGCAATAAGCCCTAAAGATGCCATGCTTTATGCTTCCAATATAATGCAAAGGCATTTAGATGTCTTTGTTAATTTTGGGCAATTGCCGGAAGACATTTCGGAGGAAGAACCTGAGATGAGCAGGGAAGAGCTGGCTGTCTATGAAAAGTTAAGGCTGCCTATTTCAGAGCTTGAGTTATCTGTAAGAAGCTCAAATTGTCTCAGAGAAGCTAATATCAAAACCATTGCTGATTTGGTTAAAAAGACCGAAGAAGAAATGCTGGGTTTTAAAAACTTTGGTAAAAAGTCTTTAAATGAAATAAAAGAGCTCCTGGTCGCCATGGGCTTGACTTTAGGGATGCAGATAGACCCTAAAAAACTGAAGAAAGCATAAAATATAATGAGGCATAGAAAATCAAGGCTTCAATTAAACAGGTTTACCAGCTGGAGAAAAGCTACACTTGCGAGTTTAGCCAGAAACCTTATCATTCATCAGAGGATTAAAACCTCTTTGTCTAAGGCCAAGGCAGTAAAGCCATTAATAGAAAAACTTATTCACTTGGCCAGGCGCAATACCCTGGCAGCAAAAAGAGAGGCTCAAAAGATTTTGAATGACCACGCCCTCGTAAGCAGGCTTTTTAATGAAACTGGCAAGCTTTTTGCTAACAGGACCGCAGGATTTACCAGAATAATTAATCTTGGAAAAAGACGCGGAGACAATGCTGAAATAGTCATCATAGAGCTCACCGAGATTAAAAAAATCGAACATAAGCAAACCAAAAAAGAAAAAGAAACTAAACCCGAAGAAGAAATCAAGCCAGAGGTTACAAAAGAAAAACCAAGCATTGAAAAGAAGCCAGAAACCAAGATTGCCGTTAAAGAGAGGCCACCATCAGTTAAAAAACCTTCTAAAAAGTTTTTGGGAGGCTTAAGAAATATCTTCAAAAAAGAAAGAGATTCTTTATAAACGAATAAATAATCTCGATGCGAATAGATACACGGCTGGCAAAGCGTCTAAACAAAATAAATCCCTCCTCGACCCTGGCAATAACTTCTAAAGCCAAAAAATTAAAATCAGAAGGAAAAGAAATAATAAATCTGGCTGCCGGAGAGCCGGATTTTGACACGCCTGATTTCGTAAAAGAAGCCGGGATAGAAGCAATTCGGACAGGTTTTACCAAATACACCCCCACCACAGGAACCCCTGAATTAAAAAAACTTATTTGTGAAAAATTTAAAAAAGATAATGGGCTTGATTATGCGCCTGAACAGATAGTCGTTTCCTGCGGGGCAAAGCACAGTATATTTAATGCGCTCTTAGTCATAATTAACCGCGGGGAAGAGGTATTAATACCATCTCCTTACTGGGTCAGTTATCCTGAAATGGTAAATCTTTGCGAAGGGATACCGCGTTTTATTAAGACTAGCCAAGACAATAATTTTAAAATAACCCCGAAAGATCTGATAAAACATATAAGCGCTAAAACAAAGCTTCTTATACTGAATAGCCCTTCCAACCCTACGGGCTGCGTTTATAATTCAGAGGAACTAAAAAACATTGCCTCTGTTTGTGCCGAAAGAAGAATCCTTATAATCAGCGACGAGATATATGAAAAAATAATATTTGATAGCCTAAAACACATATCTATCGCCGGTTTAAATAAAGAAGTATACGATCTGACTGTTACGGTCAATGGACTCTCTAAAAGTTTTTCTATGACCGGTTGGCGTATCGGTTACCTGGCAGGCCCCCCGGATATAGTTGGTGCCGTATCCAGGTTGCAAGACCATTCTACATCAAATCCAAGTTCCATCAGCCAAAAGGCAGCTTGCGCAGCATTAAGTGAGGGCGGAGATTTCTCTAAAACAATCTGCCAAGAGTTTCAAAAAAGAAGAGACTATGTGGTCTCTAGGCTTAAAAACATAAAAAAGATAAGTTTCTCTGTGCCCCAGGGGGCATTTTATGTGTTTTGCGATATATCAAAAATAAAAATGGATTCTCTGGACTTTGCCAACCGGCTACTTGATGAAAAATTTGTCGCCTTAATCCCAGGTGAAGGTTTTGGCAGGGATGATTATATCCGCATAAGTTTTGCAACCAATCTCCAGCAGTTAGCTTTAGGCTTTGATAGAATTGAAGGGTGGATAAATAAAATATAATGGGTAAAACAATCGCCGAGAAGATATTGAGTGCTCATGCAGGCAGGGATTTAAAAGCCGGTGATTTTGCTGTCTGTAAGATTGATTTTGCTTTTGGCCAGGATGGCACATCTTCTATTATTATTGACCGCGTAAAAGAACTGGGGACGAATAAAATCAAAACAAAATTTTGCATGGTTATTGACCATAATGCGCCTTCCCCCAATATCGGGGTTTCACGGGTCCATGAGAAAATGCGAACTTTTGCTAAAACCTGCGGGCTCAAGCTTTATGACATTGGCTGCGGGGTATGCCACCAGGTAATTCCGGAATCAGGGCAGGTTTTACCCGGTTCTTTAATTTTAGGCGCAGATTCCCATACCTGCACTTACGGCGCATTAGGCGCATTTGCTACCGGCGTGGGGTCAACTGACCTGGCTATTGCCCTGGCAACAGGAAAGAACTGGTTTAAAGTTCCGCAAACCATCAAAATAAAAATAACCGGTAAAATACCAAAAGGCATCTTTGCCAAGGATATAATCCTTTATATCATAAAAAAAATAAGAGCTGACGGGGCAACTTACAAGGCGATAGAGTTCTTTGGGCCGGTTATAGATAAACTGGAAATGGATAGCCGCTTTACCATCTGCAATATGATTGTGGAGATGGGCGCAAAGTGCGGATTCATGCCGCAAGACGAGAAGGCATCTGCCTGGTTGAGGCCGAAGATAAAAGGGAAGGGAAAAATAAAACATGTAATTGCCGATAAAGATGCCAAGTATGAAAATATTATGGAATTCGATATTTCAAAAATTCAACCGCAGGCCTCAATGCCTCATAGCGTGGATAACGTGAGTCCTGTAAAAGAGTTAAAGGATGTAAGAATTAACGAGGCCTTTTTAGGGACATGCACTAACGGAAGGCTCCAGGACCTTAAGGTAGCAGCTAAGATATTAAAATCAAGAAAGGTCGCCACTGGCGTAAAACTTATCATTGCCCCGAGTTCAGCGAATGTATTTTTGGAGGCATTAAAATCAGGCTTAATAGACGTATTTATTAAAGCGGGCGCTGTAATTCTTTCCCCCGGCTGCGGGCCTTGCGTAGGAACGCATTGCGGCATCCCGGCTGACGGTGAAATTGTTATTTCAACTGCCAATAGAAATTTTAAAGGAAGAATGGGTAATCCTAATGCATTTATTTATTTAGCTTCTCCGGCTACAGTTGCAGCCTCTGCAATCAAAGGGCATATCTGCGACCCGAGAGAATATTTATAATCCTAAGGAGGATTAAATGGAAATAAGAGATTTGCTTTTGTTGTGTATTGAAAAGGCGGCTTCGGATTTACATATGACAGAAAATGAACCGCCAATCCTTAGAATTGACGGAAAGTTGCACCGCACTGACCTGCCTGTTTTGAACAAATCAACGCTTAAGACTTTGATTTACGGAGTCCTCACTAATCCGCAAAAAGAATTATTTGAACAGGAACTAGAATTGGATTTCTCCCTCGCGCTCCCCGGTTTAGACAGGTTCCGTGTAAATATACACCTGCAAAAGGGTTGTGTAGAGGCGGCTTTCAGGCGCGTTCCGCTTACGGTCCCCACCATTGCAGAGCTTGGCCTGCCGACTATGATTCCGGAGCTTGCCCGCAAACCCAATGGTTTGGTATTGGTTACCGGGCCTACAGGCGTAGGAAAAACAACAACCCTGGCAACGATGATAGAACTAATTAATAACGAAAGGGAGTGCTTGATTATCTCCATCGAAGACCCGATAGAATTCATTTTTTCAAATAAGAAAAGTATCATTAAGCAAAGGGAAGTGTATGCGGATACCCGTTCTTTTGCCGAGGCTTTGAAACATGCGCTGCGCCAGGACCCCAACGTTATCATAGTAGGAGAAATGCGCGATTTGGAGACGATTTCCACAACCCTTACTGCAGCAGAAACCGGACACTTGGTTTTAGCAACCTTGCATACGCCTGATGCGCCTCAAACTATCCAAAGAATCATTGATGTTTTCCCCCC
>JAQUAH010000096.1 GCA_028687345.1 Candidatus Omnitrophota bacterium
GGTAATCCCGAAAAAAGATGACATTGTTCTGGTAAAAGGTTCGCGCTTGATGAAGATGGAAGAGGTTTTTAAGGGCCGTTAAAAAATGCTATATTATTTACTTTATCCCCTACACAATTTAATATCTGCCTTCAATATTTTTCGTTACATAACATTCCGCGCTGCAATGGCAGCTTTAACCGCTTTTTTAATCAGCCTTATCTTCGGCCCCGTATTGATAAAGAAACTAAAAAAGTTAAAGATCGGAGAAAATATACGCAAGGAAGATAGCGCCAGGCTTCATGAATTACACCGCAGTAAACAGGATACGCCAACAATGGGAGGGATATTGGTATTAGCGGCGATATTATCTTCCACATTGCTTTGGGCTGACATATTCAATAAATATATAATCATAGTATTATTCAGCACCCTCTGGCTGGGGGTAACCGGTTTCATCGACGATTATTTAAAACAGATAAAGAAAAAGTCAAAAGGGCTGACCGCGACCGCGAAATTTACCAGCCAGATTGTCTTAGGGCTGATATTAGGCAGCATTCTTTTATTTGACCCCCAAAACAGCATAAATTTAGAATTCCCTTTTTTAAAAAATACCTCTTTAGATTTAGATGGTTTATATATTATATTTGTAATTCTGGTAATTGCCGGTACTTCAAATGCCGTAAACCTTACCGACGGTTTAGATGGATTAGCCATAGGGATTGTGGTGATGGTGGCTTTGGCTTTTAGCGTTTTGAGTTATGTAACGGGGAATATAAAATTCAGCGATTATCTCTTTATCCCCTTCATTAAGGGTAGCGGGGAACTTACGGTATTCTGCTCCAGTATCTTAGGAGCTGGTTTGGGTTTTCTCTGGTTCAATTGCTATCCCGCATCTATTTTTATGGGAGATGTGGGGTCTTTGGCCCTGGGAGGGGCACTGGGGACGGTAGCCTTATTGATAAAAAAAGAGTTGCTTTTGGTGGTGGTAGGTGGCATATTCGTCTTAGAGGCTTTATCAGTGATTTTACAGGTAGGTTCTTTTCGCCTGACCAAGAAACGTATATTTAAAATAACTCCTCTGCACCATCATTTTCAATTTCTAAATTGGCCGGAAAATAAGGTAATTGTAAGATTCTGGATTATCGCAGGCCTCTTGGCGCTTCTTACCATAGTAACTCTGAAGATCCGGTAACTTATATGTCCGAACTCCCGCACTTTTTAGTATTCAAGCATTTTTATAAAAAAAATGAATAAACAAAAGGTGCGGGATCAATTCACAGACGCCCTACGGACTACAACTTACGTCAGTAGCAGACGCAGTTGAAGATTCCGTAAGTTGTCTGTTCATTGATGAGAAATACAGAATATTTCACAAATAAAAAAATAGCTATTATTGGGTTGGCGCGGTCAGGTTTAGCCTGTGCGAATCTTCTTTATAGTCTAGGCTCTAAAGTAAGCGTGACCGATAATAGAGATAACGATTCTACGCGTTTAAATGCATCAATGATAAAATCGAATGAGATAACCGTAGAATTGGGCAGGCATACTAAAGGATTTATACAAAATAAAGATCTCGTAGTTGTCTCTCCCGGGGTTGCCAATGATGCGCAGCCGGTTATTTGGGCCAGGGAATTTAAAATTCCGGTTATTAGCGAGATAGAGCTGGCATGGCTTTTGTGCCCTGCCACGGTAATTGCGGTTACAGGTTCAAATGGCAAGACCACTGTGACAACATTAATTGGCAAGATTTTACACGCCCAGGGCAGGCGGGTCTTTGTCTGCGGTAATATCGGAACTCCGTTCTCTTCAGAGGTGGAGAAGATGAACGAGCGAGACTACGTTTCTTTGGAGGTAAGTTCTTTTCAGTTGGAAGGGATTGATAAGTTTAAGCCAAAAATTTCAGTCATACTTAATTTTACCCGTAACCATTTAGACAGATATAAGAATATGCAGGAGTATCTGGAGGCAAAAAAACGTATATTTAGAAATCAGGATAAGAGCGACTACCTGGTTTTAAACTCAGAAGATCCCATTGTCAGGGGGCTGGAGAAGGAAACAAATGCCTTGGTAATATATTTTTCCCAGACACAAAAGCTGAATCCTAACCAGGCTGCTGTTTTAGCCGTTGCTTCTATATTAGGCATAGATGAGGCTGGAGTTTTAAATGTCACAAAAGAATTCAAGGGCATAGAGCACCGCCTGGAATTCGTAGGAGAGATAAACAATATAAGATTTATTAATGATTCAAAGGCTACAACCGCAGATTCTGCCGCTTGGGCATTAAAGAATATTAACGGCCCGGTAATACTGATTGCAGGAGGAGTGCATAAGGGTGTAGACTATGGCTTCATCTTGGAATTAGCGCGCAAAAAGATAAAGCAGGCCATATTGATCGGAGAAGCAAGGAACATAATAAAAGAGGCGTTTGCCGGGTCTTTTCCCACAGAAGAAGCCTCGACGCTAGAAGAGGCGGTTAGCAAGGCTTTTATGAAAGCCGCACCAGGCGACTGCGTGCTGCTTTCTCCCATGTGTTCCAGCTTCGACATGTTTTCTAATTACGAAGAGAGAGGCAACATCTTTAAAAGAAGCGTTTATGATTTAATCAAAAACAATACCTGACATGGTATACAATATCAGAATAAAGCTTTTTACTATTACCGTAATATTAATCTGCGTCGGCACGGTGATGATTTACAGCGCCTCCAGCATTTATGCCTGGGAAAGATATAAAGACGGTTTCTTTTTCCTGAAACGCCATATCATTTTTTTGCTCATCGGGGCCTTATTTACATTTTTAGTAATGAGCATTGATTATAGAAAGCTTAAGGTAGTTTCCAAGCCCTTATTGATTCTTTCTTTAATATTATTAGTTTTGGTATTGATACCAGGCATAGGAAGAGAGGTCTCCGGAGCACGCAGGTGGTTTCGGTTTAAATTTATCAGCTTTCAGCCTTCTGAATTAGCGAATCTGGCAATGGTCATTTATGTTGCCGATTTTATTTCCCGCAAAGGAAACTTTATCAAAACTTTTTTAAGGGGTTTTCTTCCCCCGGTTTGCATTCTGGGATTGCTTGCATTATTAATTATGATGCAACCGGATTTAGGCAGTACCCTGGCTATAGGCGTAGTAGTGTTTATAATGCTCTTTATCGCAGGCGTTAGAGCCGGTTACTTGTTGTCAGTGTTTCTAGCGAGTATCCCTGTGCTTTATATATTAATCTTTAGTGTGCCTTATAGGCGAATGCGTATTTTGGCTTTTTTGAATCCCTGGTTAGACCCGAAGGGTAGCGGCTTCCAGATAATACAATCACAGATTGCACTGGGTTCAGGAGGGATATTTGGTGTCGGATTAGGGCACTCCAAACAAAAATTATTTTATCTGCCCGCTGCACACACCGATTTTATTTTTTCCATAATCGGGGAAGAATTGGGTTTCCTTGGAACATTGGCTATAGTAATATTATTCATGATTTTTATCCAGCAGGGGATTAAGATTATGAAGAATGCTTCAGACAAATTCGGTTACTTTTTAGCCTTAGGCCTGATTTTAATGATTTCTTTTAAGGCAATCATAAATATCGGTGTCTCCTGCGGGGTACTGCCTACAAAAGGTCTGCCGCTGCCCTTTATCAGTTACGGCGGCTCGTCTTTTATTTTTGACCTGGTTAGTGTGGGCATATTGATGAATATTGCGCGTACCGGAGAATATCCATGAGCCGGTTAAAAGTCTTAGTAGCCACCGGCTCAAGCGGCGGGCATATATTTCCTGCCCTGAGTTTTTTACATACGCTAAGAGATAAATACAAGAATGTAGATACCCTTTTGATTTTACCGAAAAGGGCCAGAGAGTTTAACCTGGTGCCGCGAGATTGCAAAGTAAGCTACCTTTCCATTTCTACGATTAAATTTAAACTGAGTCTTAAAAATCTTGCAGCTTGCTTTGGATTCTTAAAAGGGTCATTAGAAAGCCTGTATCTATTGGTTGAATTTAGGCCGGATGTCGTCGTGGGTTTTGGCAGCCTCAGTTGCATTCCTGTAGTGCTGTTAGCCTGGATTTTTAGAATCAAGACTTTAATTCATGAACAGAATGTAATCCCGGGCAGGGCCAATAGGCTATTGGCAAAATTTGCCGACAAGATTGCCGTTTCTTTTATCCAGACCAAAAATTATTTAAATAGTAGCCAAAAATTAGTTTTTACCGGTAACCCCATACGCCAGGAGCTCAAAGCGGCCAAAGATTTAAGGCAGGAGGCCCTGGATTTTTTTGGATTCGATAATAATAAGTTTACGATTCTTGTGATGGGAGGCAGCCAGGGAAGCCACCGCATTAATACCTGTTTTTTAAATGCAGTATCAATGATGACAGATAAATCCGGATTCCAGATTGTTCATTTAGCAGGGCAGGCAGACTACGGGTTATTAGATAGCGGTTACAGGGATTCACAGGTGGCTTTTAAATTATTCACTTTCTTAAAAGAGATGCAATATGCCTATAGTATCGCAGACCTTGCCATCACGAGGGCAGGCGCAACTACAATTGCTGAATTAGCATTCTTCGGGACCCCTGCGATAATTATCCCTTACCCTTTTGCTTACAGGCATCAATTAAATAATGCAGGAGTCTTAACTGGGCATGCAGCGGCCATTCTTATAAATGAAGATGAGCTAGAGCCAAAAGTTTTAAAAGAAGTTTTAGTTGACTTAATGAATAATCCTAATAAGATTAAACTTATGCGCTCCAATTTTAATAGAATATCCAAAACTAATGCCTGCGATTTATTGATAAATGAAGCACTCTCTTTAATCGCGGCATAACTATAGTTATATATGAGCAAACACTATCACTTTATAGGTATTGGCGGCATCGGAATGAGCGGCATTGCGCAGCTTCTGTTGCGTTGCGGCATGAAAGTGAGCGGTTCGGATTTAAAAGCAGGAAAAATTACCGAAGAACTCAAGAGCTTGGGGGCTGAAATTTTTATCGGCCACAATCCGGAAAATATTAGAGACGCAAACACAGTAATTTATTCTTCTGCTATAAAAGAAGATAATCCGGAAGTCGTAGAGGCAAAAAATCTTAACATCCCTTTGAAAAAAAGGGCAGAGGCGCTTGCTGAATTAATGAGGGATAAGACAGTGATTACGGTTACCGGCAGCCACGGTAAGACCACAACTACTTCTTTGGCTTCTTATCTTTTAATGGAGGCCGGGCTACTGCCAACCGTAGCCATAGGCGGGATACTGAATAATATAGATACAAACGCTTGTCTTGGCAATGGCAGTTATTTTGTTGCCGAAGCAGATGAGTCTGACGGCTCTTTTTTATATTATCAGCCCCAATATTCAATCATCACCAACATTGACCGGGAGCACCTCGATTATTACGGAGAATTTAATGCCGAGTTAGATGCCTTCAAGGCCTTTATAACTAAAACAAAAGACAACGGCTGCGTATTTTGCTGTGCCGACGATAAGAATCTAAAAAAGCTTATTGCCGATTGCAAAAATAGATATTTGCTCTTTGGCCTAAAAGAGGAAGCGGATATTTATCCTAAAAATATAGAGTTAAAAGACCTCGCCTCAAAATTCGACTGCTACTTCAGAAATAAATTTGTCGCTACATTTGATCTGGCCCTCGCAGGTGAGCATAACATTTCCAATTCTCTTGCCGTAATCGCTTGGGGGCTGGAGCTGGGGATAGATTTAGGGATTATTAAAAAAACGCTTCTGGGCTATAAAGGCGCGCGCCGAAGGCTCGAGGTTAAATTTAGGGACAAAAATTATTTGGTTATTGATGATTACGCGCATCATCCTACCGAGATAAAGGCGACACTTTCCGCCATCCATGGCCTTAAGCGCAACAGGATTATTGCGGTGTTTCAACCGCACCGGTATACCAGGACAAAATTGCTTATGGAAGAATTTAGCGCGTGTTTTGATTTGGCGGATTATTTGGTTGTTACAGATATATATCCTGCAGGTGAGCCGCCCTTAGAAGGCGTAAACGGCAAGGGCCTATTCGATAAAATAAAACAACGCTCTCCTGATAAGGAAATGAGTTTCTTGCAAAAAGAGGAAATCGTTGCGCATATTTTAAGAATAATGAAACCAGGCGACCTTATTATTACTCTTTCTGCAGGAGACATTGTAAAAGTCTCTGATGAATTGGCCAAAGAACTTAAAAACAGGAATCTTTAAAGAGGTCAAGGCCGAGTTTAAAACTCAAGAGCCGTTAAAAAAATATACTACTTTTAAAATCGGTGGCCCGGCTGAATTTTTTATCGAGCCGGCTGATATCAATGATTTAAAATTGTTGATTCTATCGGCAAAAAGATATAATATACCGATTTTAGTACTTGGCTCAGGAAGCAATACCCTGGTTAGCGATAAGGGGGTAAGGGCGTTAGTCCTTAAGCTTAATTCCCCTTATTTTAGAAGCGTTACAAAGAAAGGTAATTATCTTAAGGTAGGAAGCGGTTTAATTTTGAGAGATTTAATCTTCAAGGCAAGAGACTATGGTCTCTCCGGTTTAGAGTTTTTAACGGGTATTCCGGCAACTGTAGGAGGAGCGCTAGTGATGAATGCCGGTGCCTGGGGTCAGAATATAGGCTCAGTAGTAAAAGAAGTTACCGTAATGGACTATCAAGGGAAAACGAGGATTTTAAGTAAAAAGAAAATAAAATTCGGATATCGTAAATCAAGCCTCACAAAATATATAATTTTAAATTCAACCCTTAGGCTGGCTAGAAAAGA